>JABDPU010000129.1 GCA_013042625.1 Flavobacteriaceae bacterium
TAAAATACTGGGAACAATTAGATGCCACGGGAGATACCGACTGGGATGCACTTTATGATGGCTTTGATGCCACGGTCGATTTTCCCGGTTATCCCTGGTATAAGGAACATATGAAACGTTATCCTGATGCAAAGGTGATACTAACGGTTCGTGATTTCGATTCCTGGTATAAGAGTGTTGATAGCACGGTATTCAGGGCAGGGCCACAAACCCCTGGTGAAAAAATAAAAATGTTAACAAAGTTGCTCTTGAGTTCCAGGGCAAGAAAGGTTGTTAAGTGCATCAAATTCTTCAAACGTACTTTTTTTGCCGATCGCCTTCATAATAAATTTGGCGACAAAGAATATGCACGTAAATTCTGGGAAGGACATATTGAAGATGTTAAGGCTTCTGTGCCGGCTGACAATTTACTGATCTATGATGTACGAGATGGCTGGGGTCCATTATGTGCATTTTTAGGTGTTGCCGAACCTGCCGATCCGCTTCCACATCTTAACAAAAAGGAAAACTTTAAAGAAATGCTTCCGAAGCTCATGAAAGGCCAAATGGTTTAGGGCTATATGGATGCCAATTCAAAACCAACCAAATTAACATTGCTAATGGTGAGCAGCCTGACGATTATGTCAATGCTTACCATTTCGGCCTCCCTGCCTGATATGGCCATTGATTTTAAAGATCATCCAAACGGGGAGGGCCTGGTTAAAATGGCACTGTCTTTTCCTGCCCTTTTTATAGCCTTAAGCGCTATGGTGGCCGGACCCATAATCGATCGATTCGGGCGACTTAAATTACTCGGACCCATTCTTTTGATCTATGCTTTTGCCGGGAGCTCGGGTTATTGGTTGCAGGACTTGTATCTTATCCTGGCGGGTCGTGCTTTGCTGGGTATTTGTGTTGGATTTACAATGACCATCGCTACAACGCTCATAGCTGATTATTACCAGGGCAAGGCCCGGCAGCAATTTGCCGGGATTCAAATCGCCTTTATGTCTTTGGCCGGTATTGTATTTGTTACGCTTGGGGGCGTTCTGGCTGATATGAACTGGCGAATCCCGTTTTTGATTTATGTCACCTCCCTGGCGGTGCTTCCTTTGGCTTATATGTTTCTGAGAGAACCTGTTCATGAAGCTCATGAAAAACATGCAGGTCACATCGCAGCAAAATCACCACAGATAATCTGGTTCGTTTTTTTTAATGTTATGCTGATGTGGATCGTCTTCTTTATCATCCCAATACAGATCCCTTTTCACTTAAAGGATATTGGTATGGAATCGAACACTGCAATCGGGCTGGTCATTGCCAGCAGTACTTTTTTCTCGGCAGTGTCTTCATTCAGCTTTGGAAAACTGAAGGGAAAATTCGATTTCCCACAGATATTCGCCATGGGTTATTCTTTAATGGCTATAGCCTATGTGTGTATTGCCTATGGAGATACCCTGCCATTTGTTATGCTTGGTATGTTGTTTAGCGGTTTGGGGATGGGATTACTTATCCCTAATGCCAATGTCTGGGTCATGCAACTGGCGCCAGTTGAGATCCGTGGTAGGGAGATAGGTCGGCTGACTACCTTCTGGTTCCTGGGACAGTTCCTTTCACCAATTATATTGCTGCCTTTACTGAAGATATTTAACCACCAGCAGATGTTTAATGCGCTGGCGGGGATATTGTTGTTAATGGTTCTGGTTTTTGTTGGAATAAGAAATAAAACAAAAGTTTACACAGACTGACATTAATCATTGAATTTGTCAAAAATGGTTATGATCTTTATATGTTCAACTCAAATCATTGTATTATGAAAACAACGGAAAAGGGTCATTTTTTTGATGATTTAGCTGTTAAGCTAAGAAAAGCTGCTGTTGAGTTGGAAGAATTTCAAGGAAAAGCCGATAAGGGCAAGGCCGAGGTTATGGATAAATATGAAGACGCTAAAGAAAAGTTCAAAACTATAGTGGAAGATGCTAAAACCAAAATCGAAGCCGGACAAAAGAAGTACGAAGAGGTAAACACCAAATTGGACGAACTGAGAGTACAACTCGCCCTGGGCAAGGCAGAAACCAAGGAAGCCTTTCTAGCTCAAAAGAAAAAGATTTTAGATGCATTGCACGAACTTGAAGTGAAGATTAAAACCAACGAGGTGCTTACACGCTTTTATGCCTTTATGTTGGTAGAGATTGAAAAATTTAAAGTTCAGCTTGAAATCCTGGAACCCAAATTTGATAAGGGAAAGGAATATGCTAAAAGTTCCTTTGAAAAAGGTAAAAAGGAGTTCGATGAATTCATCGATAAGCTGAATATCAAATTAGGAAAGAAAGAGGAGTCACAATGGGATCACTTCCAGAATGAGATCTCTGAAGCATTTTCACACTTTAAGAATGCATTTAGTAAACCTTGATATAAGGTGTTAGTTATAAAAAAAGACCTGCAACGCGGGTCTTTTTTTATTACCAGTCGTCATAATCCTTTTTGGTGATATCCCTTACCATTCCAAAAGCCAGGATGACGGTAACCAGGAGTCCGAAAATTCCAATTACAGAAAATCCTTTCCAGATCGGTGGTATTTCTGAAATGATAAACAGCGTAGAGCCAATTATCAGGGCAACCATAATAAAAGCGGTCACCACTTGTTTGGTAACGCGTTGCATGGTATGAACCATGGCGTCAACACCTTTATGAGTAAGATCAACTTCAATTTGTCCGCTGTTGATCTTGCGAACGGCATTTTTCAAATCCCGTGGGAAGGCCTCCATATAATCGGTCATATCATAGATAGAGTTCAGAACTTTCCTGCCCATTTGTATGGGATTGTATTTCCTGGAAACACTTTTTGAAAGATATGGCCTGACCATTTCAAACTGATCGAGTTCTCCATCCAATTTACTGATCACCCCTTCAATAGTTACCAGTGCCCGGGCAAATAAGTAGAAATGAGTTGGCACCTTTAATCCATGATTGACAATGATGTCTTTCAATTCCAATAAAACTGTACTCATTTCATTGTCGTGAACGTCCCTGACATAGTATTTCTCAACAAATTCGTTGATGTCAAATTCAACGTCTCTAAGATTGTCCAAAACAGGGGTATTAGATAGGTCCTGAAGGGTGTTAATGATCTTTTTAACGTCCTTCCTGGTAATGGCGATAAACAATTCTCCAAACAATCGCACATCCCTGGGTAAAATACTACCCATCATACCAAAGTCCAGGTAACAAATATGCCTGTTTGGAAGAACCAGCAAGTTCCCGGGATGCGGATCGGCATGGAAGAATCCATATTCAAAAACCTGCTTGTAAAAGCTGATACTCAGCCGTTCTGCCAACAGTTTTGGATCAAGGTCATTTTCCTTGAGTTCATCTATCTTATCGATCTTGATACCGTTAACAAATTCAAGTGCCAGAACCTTTTCAGTAGTATAATCCAGGTATACCTGTGGTGAATAGGCATATTGGTCCGGGGCCTGGTCAAGATGAATATTATTATTGAATCGTTGGGCATTGATAGACTCATGGATGAAATCCAATTCTTTGATAATTGAGTTTTCAAAATTCCTAACCAGTCCGATCGGGTCAAAGGTTTTTATAGAAGGGATACGCTTTTCAAGTACTTCGGCAACAGTGTACATGACTTTGATATCCTCAATAATTATCTCTTTGATTCCCGGTCTCTGGATCTTTAATGCACCCCTTTTCCCGTCCTTAAAAATGACCTTATGTACCTGAGCCACCGATGCGGAAGCAAAGGCCTTTGGGTTGAACCATGCGAAAATGTTATCAACCTTATCTTCCAGTTCACGCTCTACCACGTCTAGAGCCTCCTTCGCGCTCATTGGAGGAACTTTATCCTGGAGCTTCTCGAATTCAAGAACCAATTCAAATGGGATCAGGTCGGGCCTGTTGCTCAGGATTTGACCAAACTTAACGAAAGTCGGACCCAACTCTTCACATACCAGTCGCATTTTCTCCCATTTGGTGAACTGCAAGGCATGTTCTTTCCTTCTCTTTGGAATAAGACGGCGAAGGAAATTAAATCGCTTGCGTTCCTCTAAATGTTGCACAAGATCCTCGAAACCATATTTAAGAAGTACTCTTAAGATTTGGTTATATCGTGCGATAGACTTGTATCTGCGGCCAATATTGAAGAAAACACTCATTCTATTTCTTAGCTTCTATATGATTCACCCGGGCTTCCAGAAGGGCAATAGCTTGATCACATTTCTCCAGCTGGTCCTTTAAGGCCAGGATCTCGTCGGTATGTGCGATATTCACCTTCTGATAAAATTTTACGATCAATTCTTCTATCTTGTCTTCCAGTTCCTGCTTAGCCTGCGCGGTTTTAAAAATTACCTTGTCTATAAACTCCATTTCATTACCATCTTCATCCGTAAGTTTTTCGGAAGCAAAATGATTCAAGCTATCCTTTCCCTTGTCGGAAATTTCATTAAAACGGTCGATTAATTGAGTTTCTTTGGCAAGGTGATATAAGCTTGTTGAGAGGGTAAGTAATTCTAAAATGGTCTTGGTTCTCATGGGCTCGAAGTTTATATGCTAACTCATAAAGTTACCTATTAAAGCGATGCTTTAAAATGACTAATGTCAGGAAGTGGAAATCATATGAAAATGACCCATTTTTGGTATATAAATCGTAACTTTATGTTATAATGTTTTGACCTATGAAAGCCACTCCCATTTCAAAAATCATGACCAAAAAGGTCGTATGCGTTTCACCGGATCAGAAGCTATTGGATGTAAAGCATATTTATGAGAAAAA
>JABDPU010000332.1 GCA_013042625.1 Flavobacteriaceae bacterium
TAGCCTTTTACTTAACTAAAACGTTGATATATGAAAAAGATTTTGACATTAATTTTAGTTTCAGCACTGGGCGGAGCCATGACATTAGGCGCCTATAAGGTGTTTTACGAAAATGAGAATGAAGTTGCTGAAAAGCCCTTTGAGTTACGACAAAGTCCGGTGATAAATGTATCTAATCCCGCCATGAAATCTACCCTGTCAATAGATTTCACTTATGCTGCCGAAAATACGATTGATGCTGTGGTACATGTTAAAAACACTACCATAAGCAGGGGTTATACATCTCTTGAAGATCTCATATTCGGTCGCTCCACTCCAAGAGCGCAGATAGGAACAGGCTCAGGTGTGATTATCAGCCCGGATGGCTATATCATCACCAATAACCATGTTATTGAAGGTGCTCAGAGCATTACCATAACGACTAACGATAATATTAGCCTGGAAGCCGATTTAATTGGAACAGATCCCAAGACAGATATCGCCTTGCTAAAGGTAAAATACGAAGGTGATTTACCATTTATCACATTTGGTGATAGCGATAATTCTAAGATTGGTGAATGGGTATTAGCGGTTGGAAATCCTTTTAACCTGAACTCGACGGTCACGGCCGGAATAATTTCGGCAAAATCCAGGGACCTTAGCGGAAGAAACCTTCAGTCCTTTATTCAAACCGATGCTGCTGTTAACCGTGGAAATTCGGGTGGGGCACTTGTGAATGTAAATGGAGAGTTGATTGGGATCAACACCGCCATAACTTCTGAAACCGGAAACTATGTTGGATATTCCTTCGCGGTTCCAAGTAATATTGCCAGGAAGGTGGTTCAGGATATCATGGAATTTGGAAATGTACAGAATGGAATCTTAGGAATTACCGGCCAGGCATTAAATAGCGAGGCAGCACGAACTTACGGAATTGATGAAACCGAAGGCTTTTTGGTCAGCTCGGTGGAATCAGAATCCGGCGCTGAAAAGGCAGGCATACGAAATGGAGATATTATAAAAAAACTCGACAATGTTGAGATCTCAAAATTTTCGGATATGCGAGGTTTTCTTAGTGCAAAACGACCCGATGATGTTGTAAAGGTGACCTTGTTAAGGAATGGTAACCAGAAAATTGTACCTGTAACCCTGATCAGGAATCTTACCGTTATTGTTCCTCAGATCGGGACTTTGAAAAAAGCCAATGCGAAAGAGCTCAAGACATTTGGAGCAAAGAACGGTGTGAAACTGTCACTGTTAACATCAATTGATTACTACAAGAAATACTGGAATAAAATGGGCATTAACGAAGGGGTGATTGTTACTGCAATCAACGGCGTTGATATCTATTCGATAGACGATGTTGAACGGATCATGGCTGAGCGTGTAGCAGAAGATCCGATAACCATAGATCTAATAAACAAAGAAGGCAAGCTCGAACGCTACAGCTTTGGTCGTTAAGCTTAAGAATAAAACAAGATTTATACCCTGGAAATGTTTAGATTTCCGGGGTATATTTTTTTATAGAAATCGGTTACGAAAACGTTTGAAATATCTTATTTTTGCCGCGAATTTTGGAAACATTTTAAACCAGACCTGATGAGCACCAGTAAAACCTACGAGAAGGAATTAGCATTTCAAGCCGACAGAAGGCGAGCAACGGTTGAATTTATCAAAATCGTGAGCGATCTTTGGTATGACAATTCCATAGAATTGGTTCTTTTCAGAAACCAGTTAATCGATCGAAATGTTAGTGAAATTCTGAATCTTCATGAGTATGCCGGTGAGTTTGTTCAAAAACCAATTTCAATCTTTGACTCTGTTGATATCGCCCAGGCTATAAAAACCCTGGATTTCCCACCCGCAAAGATCGATATTGGAAAACTTACCTATGAGTATCATATCGAAGAAAAACAATTTGAATCAGCAACCCGTTTTGTAGCAGATAAACTTAAGGATGTAAGTAATTCTAATGGCCTGATCCCAAAGGATGTCGTGCTTTATGGATTTGGAAGGATTGGCCGACTTGTGGCCAGGGAGTTGATGGCTCGCACCGGAAAAGGAAGTCAGCTGAGGCTTAGAGCTATTGTTACTCGAGGTAAAATTGATGAGACTGTGCTGGAGAAGCGTGCTTCATTGCTGAGAAATGATTCGGTTCATGGTGAGTTCCATGGTACGGTTTCCATAGATGCTGAGAATTCGGCTCTCATCATTAATGGGACCACGGTAAACATGATTTCAGCGCAAAACCCAGAGGACATAAACTATACTATGTTTGGAATTGAGGACGCTTTGGTCATTGACAATACCGGAGCTTTCCGAGATGATGAGGCTCTGAGCAAGCATCTCCAAGCCAAAGGTGTTGAGAAGGTATTGCTGACTGCTCCTTGCAAAGGCGTTCCTAATATTGTGCATGGAGTTAATCACAGACAGTATAGTCCGGATGAATTGTCCATTTTTTCGGCAGCTTCCTGCACAACTAACGCAATAACTCCTGTCTTAAAGGTGATTGAAGATTCTTTCGGAGTCAAATCGGGACACCTGGAAACCATTCATGCGTATACCAACGACCAAAACCTGGTTGACAACATGCATAATAAATACAGGCGTGGTCGAGCAGCCGGACTTAATATGGTCATCACCGAAACCGGCGCAGGAAAAGCAGTTGCCAAGGCACTCCCAAGTCTGAAAGGTAAATTATCCTCTAACGCGATAAGAGTTCCGGTTCCAAATGGATCACTAGCCATTCTGAATCTTGAATTAGAAAACTCTTCCTCTAATGACGGTATTAACAGCGTCATGAAAAAATATGCTTTAGAAGGCGACCTTGTCGAACAAATCAAATATGAGCTAAGCGATGAGTTGGTCTCCAGTGATATTATTGGCAGTTCAGCACCAGCAATTTATGACAGCAAAGCAACCATTGTTAGAGCGGATGGCAAGAATGTTATTTTATATATATGGTATGATAACGAATACGGCTACAGTCAACAGGTTATACGCCTTGCAAAATATATAGCCAAGGTCAGACGTTTTACTTATTATTAAAACAGATAATCCGACAGTGAATATCTATCGTATATTTTTTAAGCCTCGGGCAACGAGGCTTTGGAATTAATATTTATATTCACTGACATTTAACCGACAACGAAAAAAAATTACCCTCAATGACTTATCTTAGAAGATTGGCCTGTGTACTTGTTCTAATTGGAGCACTCAACCAGGCTAGCGCCCAGGCTAACCAGACCCCTATTCAGGAATTATCCCTTAACAGTGGCACCATCGATAACCAGTTCGAATATGTTATAAGGCGCTCGAACAGCTGGCAGGATTTCAAGGTGATCAAAAAGAACTGGATGTATACCCTTAAGGCTCATACCCTTGATTCATTGAAAGCACTTCACGAACAATTGGAATCAACCAAAACAGTAGTTGAAACCCAAAAAGCTGAAATCGATCAACTTCAATCCAATTTAGGCAATACACAAAGCACTTTAGATGCCACCAACCTGGAAAAGGACAGCATGTCCTTATTCGGCTTGCAGATGAGTAAGGGAGCATACAACACCATGCTCTGGTCTGTTATCGCCGGACTCTTTGTACTGTTGCTAGTTTTTATTTTTAAATTTCGGAATAGCAATGCCGTCACACGTGCTGCTAAAATAGCACTGGAAGAGACCGAACAGGAATTCGAAGAACACAGAAGAGTTGCCCTGGAGCGTGAGCAAAAGGTGAGACGACAACTTCAGGATGAAATCAACAAACAGAAAGGCATGGCCTGATCGATTGTTGAGACGATATTATGAGTTTAAAAATAATTCAAGCCTTTCAGCAGCATGTTCCTGACCTGATCCCTCTTTTTGATGCTTATCGGATTTTTTATCGACAGAAATCGGATTATTCAGGAGCCCGGAAGTTTTTGAATGATCGTCTGCAAAACAATGAAGCCATCATTTATTTGGCTTATGAAGATGAAAACGCTGTTGGTTTTACCCAATTATTTCCAATCTTCTCTTCGGTTAGTATGGAACCGATGTACCTTTTGAATGACCTTTATGTTGAGAAGAATTATCGCGCTAAGGGAATAGGCAAGGCACTGATTGACAAGGCAAAGGAATTATGCATTGATAAAGGATACAAAGGCCTTGCTCTTCAAACCGAGGCCGATAATCCCGCCCAGCGCATTTATGAATACCTGGGTTTTGAAAGGGATGCTGACCTATTTTATTTTTGGACTAATAACCAGCGAAAAGCCAGATAATTTGCATCTTTGTGCTGATGCGAATCGATATCCTTACCGTACTTCCGGAACTATTAAAAAGTCCGTTTGAGGCTTCCATTCTTAAGCGAGCTATTGAAGCTGGCCATGTTGAGGTGCATTTCCATAATTTACGTGATTACACAACCAATGCCTATAAATCTGTGGATGACTACCAGTTTGGAGGTGGAGCCGGTATGGTGATGATGATTGAACCGATTGATAAATGCATCAGTAAGTTAAAATCTGAACGCAGCTATGATGAGATCATTTATATGACACCTGATGGTGAGCGCTTAGATCAGGGTATGGCCAATGCAATGAGTTTAAAAGAAAACATTATCATTTTATGTGGTCATTATAAAGGTGTAGATCAACGGGTAAGAGATCATTTAATTACTAAGGAGGTATCCATCGGTGATTATGTACTGTCGGGAGGTGAGTTGGGAGCCGCAGTCTTTTGTGATGCGGTGATCAGGTTGATTCCGGGTGTACTGGGTAATGAAACCTCTGCCCTGACCGATTCATTCCAGGATGATTTACTTGCGCCGCCAATCTATACACGGCCGCGGGAATATAAGGGATGGAAAGTTCCCGATATACTCTTCGGGGGGAATTTTCCTGAGATTGAAAAATGGAGGGAGGAGCAGGCACTTAAAAATACTGAAAACAAACGGCCCGATCTGCTTAAATAGGCTTCTGAGTTAGGGATGGAGGCGACATCCTTTAACCGTTTTCGGGTTAAAGATATAGCGGACAGCCCGGCTTTTTGCAAGGCAAAAAGAAACTCCACAAAAAGAAAAAACAAAGATTGTCATTTATTAAATAATACTTATCTTTGCGCCACTTTCGGCCTAACCTCTGGCGAGATCCGTGAATGTTATTTCGAAGCAACGATTAAAGTTTTAAAAATGGAATCTTTAGTAAAATTTGTTCAGGACGAATTTGTAACACGAAAGGATTTTCCTGAATTCAGTGCCGGTGACACCATTACTGTGTACTATGAGATTAAGGAAGGTAGTAAAACGAGAACACAGTTTTTCCGTGGAGTTGTTCTTCAGAGAAGGGGAAGCGGTTCTTCAGAGACATTTACAATAAGGAAGATGTCAGGTACAATAGGAGTTGAGCGAATCTTTCCTATCAATATGCCGGCGCTTCAGAAGATCGAGATCAACAAGAAAGGAAAAGTAAGAAGGGCGAGAATCTTCTACTTCAGGGATCTTACCGGTAAAAAAGCAAGAATCAAGGAAAGCCGAAGCTAACCACCAACTATACACATATCAAGCCCCATAGATTGGGGCTTTTTTTATTAACAAATGTTAATAACCTCGGTTCATAAACGGTTAATATTTAGAACATGGAAAAGTTTGTTTTTATCGTTTCATATTCTACATTAGCAGAACGATTAAGGGTGAAAGGTGATGCAAGTCACTCGGAAAAATGCCTCCGGGCGTTCCTTTAGTCGGATAAAGTAACGTTCTTTATATAGGTTGTTTTTTGAGAGCTTGAAGACCATGTGTAGGCATGTGAAAACGGAGAGCTTATGAAGTCCTGGAGGCTTTAGCATGTTTCGGCAGGTTGGAGTTGGCGGGATGGAGAGTTCCGGAAGTCGGTTGGAGCGAAAGCGAGAACTGGTGGAGGGAGTAAGACGACGGAAATTGTAGTTTGCGCAAGTGAAATGCAGTTGAAGGCGTTTCAAGGAAAGCAACTATAGAAATATTTCGGTAACATGTCAATACATTTTGAAAGTTACAACACGAAATGTTTCATTGAAGCGGTGAAACTTGAACCGAAAAGGGGGCCAGATGAAAATTTTGGTTTCTGAGGATGGCAGCAATGTCGTCTAGGTCACGGGGAGCCGATTCAAAGAAAGCCATATCAAAGTAGTTCGGTCTGCAATGATATGGCTTTTGTCTTTTAAGACACTTTAATACCATTTTCCACCTCTCTTTTTTGTATATTCGCATGGCTCAAATCAGAGCCTTATATCTACTATTTCTATCATTAAATTATTCGGACTTTAATGGCAAAGATTATCTATACGAAAACCGACGAAGCACCTGCACTCGCAACCTTCTCTTTATTGCCCATCGTCAAAGCCTTTACAAAATCGGCAAACATCGAAATCGAAACCAAAGACATTTCCCTGGCGGGAAGAATCCTGTCTCAATTCCCTGAATATCTGAAACCAGATCAGCTGCAACATGACGCATTGAAAGAATTGGGAGAGATGGTGAAAAATCCCGATGCCAACATCATAAAACTACCCAATATCAGTGCCTCTATTCCACAGATCGAAAGAACGATTAAGGAATTGCAGGCCAAGGGATTTGCCGTTCCTGATTTTCCTGAAGAACCCAGGAATGATGAGGAGTTGGAAATAAAAAATCGGTATAACAAGGTTAAAGGCAGTGCCGTGAATCCGGTTTTGAGGGAAGGAAACTCAGACAGGCGCGCACCAAAGGCAGTCAAAAATTATGCGAAAAAGAATCCCCATTCCATGGGTGAATGGCAGTCCGATTCGCAATCGCATGTAGCTACCATGTCTCATGGCGATTTTGCCCATAATGAAAAGTCGGTGACCATCGAAACTCCATCAACAATCAGCATAGTTCATACCAATTCTAATGGTGATCAAACGGTCTTGAAGTCTGATTTGAAATTACAGGCTGCTGAGATCATAGATGCCTCGGTTATGAGCTGTAAAGCCCTGAAGGCTTTTATAAAGGATCAAATCGTTGATGCCAAAGCCCAGGACTTATTATTCTCTGTCCACCTCAAGGCAACGATGATGAAAGTCAGCGACCCTATAATATTCGGTCATGTGCTGGAATCATTTCTGTCTGAAGTAATTGAGAATCACGCCCAGGAGTTAGAAGAGGCTGGCGTTGATATGAGAAATGGCCTGGCCGATCTGTTGAACGATATCAAATCGCTCGAGGGTTCAAAGAAGGAAAAATTGCAGAACGCTGTCAGGCAAGCTATAGATAATGGACCCAGCCTGGCCATGGTTAATTCCGATAAAGGTATTACAAACCTCCATGTGCCCAGTGATATTATTATAGATGCCTCTATGCCAGCCATGATCAGAACGTCAGGCAGGATGTGGAATGCTGAAGGAAAGCCACAGGACACTAAAGCGGTCATTCCTGATAGCAGTTATGCCGGACTTTATATTGCAACCATCGATTTTTGCAAAAAGAATGGTGCATTTGACCCGACAACCATGGGAACAGTCCCTAATGTTGGATTGATGGCCCAAAAGGCAGAAGAATATGGCTCACATGATAAAACCTTTGAAATACCGGAAGCCGGACAGGTTGATGTTGTTGATGAGCACAGAACTGTACTGATCAGCCACCAGGTTGAAAAAGGCGATATCTGGAGGATGTGCCAGACCAAAGATGCACCTGTAAGGGATTGGATCAAACTGGCGGTAAATCGTGCACGGATCACCCAAACACCTGCCATTTTCTGGTTAGATCAGAACCGGGCACATGATGCCGAATTGATTAAAAAAGTAAATCTTTATCTAAAAGATCATGATACAGAAGGATTGGATTTAAACATCCTTTCGGTCGAGGAAGCCACCCAGAAAACATTGGAACGCGTAAAAGCAGGTTTGGATACTATTTCGGTTACTGGGAATGTGTTGAGAGATTATTTAACCGACCTCTTCCCTATTCTTGAATTAGGTACAAGTGCAAAGATGCTATCCATAGTGCCACTGATGAATGGAGGTGGTTTATTCGAAACTGGCGCCGGTGGATCAGCTCCCAAGCATGTTCAGCAATTTGTTGCGGAGAATCACCTCAGATGGGATTCCCTGGGTGAATTTATGGCTCTTGCTGTATCTCTTGATCATTATTCCAGGGTACATTCGAATAACAAGGCCAAGGTGCTTTCTGAAACACTTGATGATGCCACCGAGAAATTGCTTAACGAACGAAAGTCACCATCGCGTGTGGCCGGTGAATTAGACAACAGGGGAAGCCATTATTACCTCGCCTATTATTGGGCGGAAGCGCTTAGTAATCAAGATAATGACCTGGAAATGAAGCAACGGTTTGAACCTGTTACGGAAGCTTTTAAGGTACAGGAAAAAGGCATTATTGATGAATTGAATGCCATCCAGGGCCGGGCAGTCGATCTTGGTGGTTATTATTTTCCCGATGAGGAAAAGGCGAGTTCAGCAATGCGACCGATTGATGCATTCAATGATATCCTAAAGCACATCTAAATTAATATCATGTTAAAGCTCGGACATCTTCATTCGAGCTTTCTTATTTTTGGCAGCATGAAGCGCTTCATTAACCACACCACACTTCTGCTGATCTTAATGTTTTTAGGATTGACAGTCCACGCCCAAAACAAATTTACACTTAGCGGAACCATTACCGAAGCTTCGAGTAATGAGCAGCTCATAGGCGTAAACATAATCGTACCTAGTTTAAAAACAGGTGCTGTCACAAATGAATATGGCTTTTATTCTCTCACTCTTGAAGCGGGCACTTATGATTTTGTTATAAGCTATCTGGGTTTTCAAACAATTAGGCAGTCTATTTCACTCACTTCCGATCGGGTATTGAACCTGTCGCTTGAAGAATCTACCGAACAATTGGATGAGGTTGTTATTACAGAAAAAGTTGAGCGCATCGATATCAGGAAACCCCAGATGAGTGTAAACAGGCTTTCAATTTCTACGGTGAAACAAATTCCCGTAGTTCTTGGTGAAGCCGATATTGTTAAATCGCTGCTTTTACTTCCCGGAGTTACAAGTGCCGGTGAAGCATCGTCCGGATTTAATGTGAGAGGTGGTGCAGTCGATCAAAACCTGATTTTATTAGATGAGGCAACGATTTTTAATTCATCGCATTTATTCGGATTATTTTCTGTTTTTAATCCGGATGCCATAAAGGATGTCAAACTCTTCAAAGGGAGTATTCCCGCCCGTTATGGTGGGCGTGTATCTTCGGTACTTGAAATTTTTCAGAAGGAGGGTAATAGCCGAAAGTTTAAGGTTAACGGTGGTATTGGTGCTGTGGCAAGTCGGCTGTTAGTGGAAGGCCCTATTGAAAAGAATAAAGCATCTTTCCTTTTAGGTGGGCGGGCGTCATATGCGCATTTGTTTCTTCCGGTTTTTGACATCAATAATAAAGCTTATTTCTACGATTTAAACACCAAGCTTAATTATAAGCTAAACGACAATAACAACTTATATTTCTCCGGTTACTTCGGAAGGGATTTGTTCAGTATCAATGATCAGTTCGAAAATATCTATGGGAACTCTGTACTGAACTTCCGATGGAATCATATTTTCTCTAAAAAGTTGTTTTCAAATATGTCCCTGATCTATTCCGATTACTTTTATGGTCTTGAATTGGATTTCGTAGGTTTTGTCTGGGATTCTGGAATAAAGAATTTCAATATCAAGTACGATCTGAAGCAATATCTCAATGACAAGTTGCAGGTAAACTATGGTCTGAATAATACCTATTATAGTTTTAATCCCGGTAAGATTGAACCAAACTCCAGCGACTCTGGAATTGTTGAGGAGCAATTGATTAAAAAATATGCCAATGAGTTTGCAGCCTATGTTGATGTCGAGCATAACCTCACTGAGCAATTGAGTCTGGAATACGGCTTAAGATTCAGCTATTTTATTCGAATGGGACAAGATGAGCTCAATGTTTATGAGAACGATCAGCCGGTAACCTTCGATCCCTTTTTATTGATCTATCAAAGTGCAGATCCTGTAGAAACTACTAATCCGGGTCGCGGTGGCAATCTCGCAGATTATGCGAATTTCGAACCCAGGGTTGCTTTGGCCTATACCTTGAATGAGAACACCTCTTTTAAGGCTAGTTATACAAGATTAGCGCAATATCTTCATCTGCTTTCAAATACAAGTTCACCTACCCCACTGGATGTCTGGACACCAAGCGGGCCCTTTGTTAAACCTCAGCTTTTGGATCAGTACGCCCTGGGTTATTTCAAAAATATCGCGGATGGCGCTTACTCCTTCGAAACAGAAGTGTATTACAAGGATTTACAAAACAGGATCGACTATATAGACGGCGCGAATTTGATAGCAAATGATGCCATTGAACAGGTCATCTTGAATGGAAAGGGAAGAGCTTATGGCTGGGAGGTCCTTTTCAGAAAAAAAGAAGGAGACTTCACCGGTTGGCTATCTTATACCCTGTCAAAATCTGAACAAAGAACACTACCCAGAAATAATGATGAAATCGGTATAAATAATGGAGAATGGTATAATACCCCATGGGATAAACCACATGATCTTTCGTTTTATGCAAATTATGATTTGAATGAAAGATGGTCGTTTAATACAAACTTCCTATGGCAAACTGGTCAGCCAACCAATTACCCAATAGGCCAGTTTGAATTTCAGGGCATTGTTATTCCTTATTACGGACTGAGAAATGTTGAACGACTTCCAGACTATCACAGATTAGATATTGCCGCAACATATAAACCTAAAAAGAATAAAAACAGGAAATACCAAAGTGAATGGGTATTTAGTATTTACAATGTTTATAACAGAAGAAATGCGGCTGCAATAAATTTCAGGCGGAACCAGGACACCGGACAAAATGAAGCTGTGAGGACATCAATTTTTGGAATTGTTCCTTCTGTCTCTTATAATTTTAAGTTCTAAGCATGAGGAAGCTATTATTTCTTTTGATCATTTTAAATCTTTACAGCTGTGAGGATGTAATTGAAGTAGATGCTCCTGCAGAAAACCCAAGGCTAATCTTTGATGCTGTACTTCGTGTTAACCTGGATTCTCCTAATGAAAACAGGATACATATTTCCACCACAAATTCATTTTTTGGTTCTGTCAATCCATCGCTATTAGATCGGATACAACTCCAAAGTGAACTCGGAGGTTTTCCTCTGTTTTATGCTCCCGATCCCGATGTGTTTGGCGATTATATTCCAGGTGCAGACAATGTTCCCAACTACGAAAATCTTCTGTTAGATTCCGAATTCGATACGGAAAGCAGGATGTTTTTAACTTTTGAATATAATGAGGAACTCTACCTGGCAATCGCCACTTACACCAAGGTCCCAGAGCTCACTTCAGTATCCCAGGGCACTGGCAATTTACTTGATGAAGACGATACTGAAATAATCGTCAGTTTTACCGATCCGGAAGACGAAGAAAATTATTATGCCGTTGGCTTCGGGAATGGGGAATATGTAGTTCTCGAAGATAAATTTTTTAATGGCCAGGAATTTAACTTCTCTTACTTCTCCAGCCAGGATCTTGAACCAAATGACGAGTTATTGGTCACGTTGTGGGGGATTGAGAAACCCTTTTATGATTATATGAGACAGTTGATTGACCAAAGTGAGAATGGAGATAATCTCTTTTTTCAATCTCCGGTAAGCACCGTTAGAGGAAATATTTTAAAAGCTGAAGGTATAAGTAGTTTTGGTACCGATAATAATGTAGGGCGACCCCAGGAATTTGTACTTGGATATTTTGCTATTGTGCAGGAAAGTTCAAAAATTCTAACCTTTTAGCAAGTATATAATTAATAATGAATGCAAAATTTTAAAATGAAAAGGAAATCAAATTATCTTATTGGTCTGGCATTCTGTTTTATTGTGGTCTTTTCATGTGAGGATGTGATTGATATTGAAACTCCATCTGAGGACCCCAGGTTAATCGTTGATGCCTTAATAAGAGTAAATGCCGATGAGGAATTTACCAATGTAACCGTAAAGGTATCCCAAACCAATTCTTTTTTTGAAGCTCTGCCTGTTGCCAGCTTAAATCAAATTACCCTTATTAATCTTGACACTCCACAGATGGATAATGAGGCCATTTTATTTGAAGAGGAACCAGGAGTTTACCGAAGATTATTCCCAACTGAAAGCCTGATGAATGATAGTTATGCCTTGCAAATTGACTGGCAAGATGAGCTTTTTATAGGGTTTGCAGAATTTCAAGCAGCTCCGGAAATCAATTCATTAACACAAGGTGACGGCACATTCGGAGATGAAGATGATACTGAAGTCATCATTAATTTTACCGATATCCCGGATCAAGAAAACTTCTACTTGTTTGATTTTGGTTTCAATGAGTTCTTAGCCACTGAAGATACTTTTTACGAGGGTCAGGAGTTCGAATTCTCATACTTTTATGACGACCGGCTTGAACCTGATTCTGATGTTGAAATAAACATCATGGGGATGGATAAAGACTTTTATGATTATATGAACCTCCTGATCGAGCAAAGCGGACAGCAGGATTTCGGTGTATTTGCTACTCCATCAGTAACGGTTAGGGGAAATATGTTTAACGGAACAGATATAGATAATCTGGACAATTTCAATAATTTAGAATCGGCGGATAATTTTCCATTAGGTTATTTTGCAATTGTCCAGGAAAATACGTCCACTATTTTCATATCCGACAATTAAGTCAATACGGAATATAACTTTGCCGGAAGCTGCTCAATATAGTATAAGGCCTTTTCCATACTCAGCTTAATCGGCGTATTCTCATCTGCAATTGTAGTCACATAATGTAGTCCGACCTTCTTGTAATCTCCTTCACTTATATCCAACTGACCGCAAATGGCGACTACTTTTATTCCGGTATCTTTTGTAAGTTCCAGTATGCCCTGAATCAATTTTCCCTGCAGAGTTTGTTCATCAATACGGCCCTCCCCGGTAATAATGACATCTATTTTTTGGGATTCAATAAACGATTTCAGGGAAGTCATTCGAAATAAAAAGTCTGTTCCTGAAATGAGATCCGCATTGCAAAATGTTTTAAGTCCATAGCCTACTCCTCCGGCCGCACCTGCGCCCTTGAAATCGACATGATTTAAATCGCTGTTCTTTTCAACCACGGAAGCCAAATTTCTTAGACCCTGGTCTAAAATTTCAATCTCTTTATCACTGGCTCCTTTTTGCCTGGCATAGGTATAGGCTGCTCCGTTTTTCCCGAATAAAGGATTTACCACATCATTAACCCCGATTATTTGGAGATGTTCATATTCAAAAGAACCCTGAATCTCTTCAATATGACCTAATCTTCCACCTATTGGTAAAATTGGAGAACCTGCAGAGTCTAAAAATTGATATCCAAGTACAGTTGCTAAACCAATACCACCGTCGTTGGTTGCACTTCCGCCCAATCCCACAAAGATTTTTAGAGCTCCTTTATTTACAGCATGCAAAATCTGCATCCCGGTACCCGCTGTGGTGGTCATCATCGGGTTTTGTTCTGATAAGGTTAGCAGATCTAATCCGGCTGCTTTAGCAAGCTCGATATAGGCAGTCCTGTTTTCTTGATCAAGGAGATAATAGGTTTCAATAGGACGTCCGATGGGATCTAAGGAGTCGTGCCAAATTGTTTCAACCGAAAACTGATTCTCAATGGCGTCGAGAAATCCTTCGCCGCCATCTGATGCCACAACGGCATGCAAACTTACCTCAGCATCCAACCTATTGAAACCATTTTTGAGCGCATCGATAACTTCCTTCGAACTGGCCGATCCTTTGAAACTGTCGGGAATTAATAGTATTTTCATCAGCGGTTTTGATGCATAAAGTGGCGTTGAGAATTTGTATAAATATAGTTTATAATCATTACTTTTGAAACAGACCCTTAAGACCTATGGATTTCAGAAAAACAACTGAAGAAGAATCACATTACAAGGATCTTGAAAAAATGAGTATCCATGAATTGATCCTCAAAATCAATGAGCAGGATAAGACAGTTCCCCATGCTGTTGAAAAGACATTACCTCAGATAGAGGCTTTAATCGAACAGGTAGTAAAAAAACTGAACGCCGGCGGGCGTCTTTTCTATTTAGGCGCAGGTACCAGTGGTCGACTGGGCATTGTTGATGCTTCGGAATGCCCTCCTACATTCGGAGTACCGCATAATGTGGTAATCGGACTTATCGCAGGAGGTGATTCAGCTATCAGGAAGGCCGTTGAATTCGCTGAAGATTCTACAGAGCAGGGGTGGAA
>JABDPU010000020.1 GCA_013042625.1 Flavobacteriaceae bacterium
AAATCATAACCACATATGACATCCATTCGATTCCTTTCCATAGAAAATACAGTCCGCCGAATGTAATCAGAACAGAAAGAAAGGGTTCAATGATTAAAATCATTTTTAACAAATAATTCAATCTAGCTAAATATAAAAGCAACCCCAGGATAAGAAATATCATGGCCATGGAAATCATATGGCTATGAATAGTATTGAGGATGGATTTTTCACTCTTCTTAAATTTCATGACCACGGCCTCTTCATCCGATTCATTACCTAGATAATGCTCTGTTACTCCAGATGGTTTCCCTCCGGTATTGAAATGCACAAAATCCAAACCACTTATAAATCCAACGGTAAGGACGATCAGAAATATTGACAGCAACTTTTTTATTCCGGAAGGCAGCTCCGAGAGGTGAATATCAATCATGAGTTATAAGACATTATTTTCTGAGAGTGTTTTGAAACAATCCAATAATTCATTGATAGCCAATGTCATGGCATTGACCGAAATTGTTGCTCCTGAAATGGCCATGATATCATGGTTTATAATGAACGCCTGGCCGGGTGAGGCACCCTCGAACTGGCGTAACCAGCGTTTACTTCCAATCTCACCACCATAATCCTCACGATAGATCAATACTTTTGAATGAACGACCATGAGATCCCGATTGAAAATCACCATAAAATCAAAATATTCGGAAAGACTTGGCGCCTTACCTACATAAGCGTAGCCCAACTCATTATCATCATTTATCAAACGAAACAATCGCTCTGTTAAAAACGATTCCGGCAACTTATTCGAAAGGTCTTCCGGAATAATGATGGGCTCCATTTGAACCAGTTCCGTATCAAAGTGCCCTTTTAATGTTTTGTCAATCCTCTTTTTGAGAGTCTTCGGCATGTCCTGAACCACGCATATCGATAAAAGTACCAGTATGCAGCATTTAAACAAAGCATGTTTCGCAATTAAAACCATATTCCAAATCCGAAATTCAATTGGCCGGTTGATCCTGAATCACCTGCATTATCCAGAAACTGATAATCCCCTTTAACCACGGCCCCTCTGGCCACGTGGTAAGAAACACCTAATGTCCACTCTTTTCTGTGATAAAAAGGATTGCGAGAGATTCCAGCCTCTTCCACCGCTGCATGGGTATCATAATCCTCGTAGCGTACAAATGCATCCAGGCGTTGTTCCTTTACCGGTGAAAGTAAATTATAACCCATTTCAAGATACCAGCCTCGTAATTCAGAGCCGAGATCGGTTTCATAAAGTTGATTGTAGGCCTCGGCATCATTTATCAGTGCATGGATATATTGCCCTCTGGCAGAAAACCGTCTGTTCAGATATCGCATATCCAGTCCAAACATATTTAAGCCAACATCACTACCATCAAATTGCTGGGCTTCATCTGTTGCCTGACTTCTTCCCGTGTAGAACGAAGCGCCCAAACGGAGTCCCGGCAAGCCATAGTAGTCAATCTTAGTAGAAAAATTAGGTGTATTGATAATAGATTCAGCCCCTTTTTGCCTTCCATTTCTGAAGGCGTTGGGTCCACCAAGAAACTTATCTCCCTCTACAGATGCGAATCCATTGAAAATATAAGCCTGGTATCGAACTGATGCTTCGTCGAATTTCCCTGTCATACCAATACCAATTTCCCTCCACGTCGTTGGAATTATGCTCTTATCAACATTAGGACGTTCAACCCCATTAAATGTAGTTGGTTCATGGTATTCATTAACTATTCCCATGGGCACCAGCATTAATCCACCTCTAATACTGTGATCAGGATTAAGATTATAATTCAGAAATGCCTGCTCGATATAGAGCTCTTTAACATGTTCGTATTCTATTTCAGTAACAAACTGAACTCTATCGCTAAACCTGTAACCGAATAACAAAACCAGTCGATGAACATCCAATTCACCATTTTTTCCTTCCGGTTGATTATAATCTACCTCGGCATAACCACCAACCGTAATACCCTTGGAGATCGTGCCATTCAGTATATTTTGTGCTGCGTTTCTTTGCTGATTCCTGGTAGCGCTGGTATCCTGGCTTACCGTTTGAGAAAAGGAGAAAAGTGAGAAGAGGAACAGAAGTGGGAACAGGTAGATTTTCACCTTCATTTTATTTAGACTTGTTAAAAATAAAGAACAAAATTAAAGATCAATCCTAAAAAATCAAACTGTATTTAGAATTATTTTAAATAAATATTAACACCGAATATTAATAGTACTTCGTGAATATTTTAGTCGCTTCATTGTGAGCGCTTTCGAAGCTGAATGGATTCAGATTATGATCTACTTTCCTGCTTGTAAAATAGCTTAAAAGTTTTTCGGTTGGCATATTCCCGGTGAGTTCATCTTTTGCCATAGGACAACCACCAAAGCCCTGAATGGCCCCGTCAAATCGCTTACATCCTGAATTGAAAGCCGCATCAATTTTTTCGAACCATGACGATGGTGTCGTATGTAAATGAGCCCCAAATTCAATTTTCGGATATGCCGGAATAAGGTTTGAAAACAAATAGGAAATCGTTTCAGGATCTGAACTTCCTATAGTATCACTAAGGGACAGAACTCTAACACCCATTTTATACAAAGTCTCAGTCCATTGAGCCACAATTTCAACATTCCAGGGATCTCCATAAGGATTGCCAAAACCCATTGAAAGATAGGCTACAACTTTCTTGCCTTTTAAATCTGCCAGGTCTATAATGGATTGTAGAATTTCCACACTCTGATCGATAGTTTTGTGTGTATTTCGCATTTGGAAGTTCTCTGAAATAGAAAATGGATAACCCAAATAATCAATCTCCTCAAACGCGCATGCATCAGTTGCTCCTCTCAGGTTCGCCACAATAGCCAGCAGGTTACTTGAACCCACTGAGAGGTCCAGATTAGCTAATACTTCAGCTGTATCCTTCATCTGAGGAATGGCTTTGGGGGAAACAAAACTCCCGAAATCCACGGTATCAAAACCAACTTTTAACAGCGACTGAATGTATTGAATTTTCTTTTCGGTTGGAATAAAATCCCTTATGCCTTGCATGGCATCACGAGGACATTCAATAAGCTTGACAGAATCTGACATAGTCCGACTAAAAATTCAAGATAAAAGTACACTTATTTTTCAGATAGGAGAATGAGAAGTCCGATTAACAGGAACACTATTATCTGCATCCATTTGAAGACTTTACCTATTCCGGGATGAGAATTTGTATACTCAGATATTGTACCTGCCAGTAAGGCAATGGCAGAAAAGATTACGAAAGAAACCGCCATAAAAAGAAAACCAAGAATATAGAATTGAGTTACCGTTCCCATTGTTTCGCTGAACAAAAACCCAGGGAAAAATGCAAGAAAGAAAATAGACACCTTCGGATTAATAACATTCATAATAAATCCCGTTTTGAACAGTCCGCTGAAATTTTGCCTCCTTATGTCCTCAGCTTTTAATTCAAGCTTATCTGGTCCCCTGTACACTTTGAATGCCAGGTAAAGCATATAAGCCGCTCCTAATAGCTTTAGTACAAGAAATAGGTTGTCATTGGCCTTGATGAGGGCAGCTGCCCCAAATGCAACAAGTGTGGTATGAACAATACATCCACTAATTAATCCACATACAATTGCAATTCCTGACTTTCGGCCGTAGGTGAGACTCTGAACCAAAACGAAAATATTATCAGGACCCGGAGAAACGGCCAACGCCGCCGAAGCTAAACAAAACGATATAAGGATTTCAATACTCATTTAAGGACAGCAAAAATAATATTCTTATTGGTAATGTAAGTTTTTGGAGAATAAAACCACTAAAATAAAAATTAGCCAATATGTTAAGAAAAATACATTTGATATTCGGGTTTCTGATGATAACCGGAATATGTTTTCAATCCCATGCCCAATCTGAAGCGAGATATACAATAACCTTTAACAGCAGCTGGAATGATACCGATCATGGAACCTTACCGGGGAATGCTC
>JABDPU010000335.1 GCA_013042625.1 Flavobacteriaceae bacterium
AAGGTGACATTTTTCATGGTCGACAATGTCTATGTTTATTGGATGCGCAAGTTATCGAAAGGTTGCGTTCAAGATGTCGATATAGACTTGATTTATGTTGTATAAATAAAAAGTGTCTATAAACAAAGGTATAATATAAGTTGGAATCGTAATTTTGAAAAAACAAACGGAATTCTGATATGAAACTAGTCCTGTCCCCGGCCAAATCATTGGATTATGAAACGAAATTGCCTATTGTTGAAACTTCTGAGGCTTGTTTTTTGAAGGAAGCCGAACGTCTTAACAGGTTACTTAAGAAGAAATCAGCAAGAAGTCTGAAAAAGCTTCAAAACATTTCTGATGACCTGGCCCATCTTAATTATGAGCGTAACCAGGAATGGACCAATCCGCTGGTTCCGGAAAAATCAAGGCAGGCGGCTTATGCGTTTAGTGGAGATGTATACAGGGGATTAGATGCGTATTCCCTTCCGAAGAAGAAATTAGACAAGCTACAGGATACAGTAAGAATTCTATCCGGTTTATATGGAATTCTGAAACCTACGGATCTCATAATGCCATACCGATTGGAAATGGGAACTAAACTTCCAGTGGGAAAGAATAAGAACCTGCACGAATTTTGGAGGAAAAAGGTAACACAGTCGTTGAACGATGAATTAGAAGAAAACGAGCTATTCGTTAACCTGGCCAGCAACGAATATTTTAAAGCCATCGATAAAAAAGCATTAAAAACCCCTGTTTATAATATCCATTTCAAAGAATTAAAGAATGACAAGTACGTTGTGGTAGGATTCTTTGCTAAATATGCAAGAGGTTTAATGACGCGGTATATAATTGAAACGGATGCTGAAACATTAGATGACCTGAAGGGATTTGATTATGAGGGGTATGGATTCAGTGAAGAATTGTCAAAAGGAAACGACTTGGTTTTTACCAGATAAAATGAACCCGGCAAATTGCCGGGTTTTTTCTTTATTCTTTTTCTTCTTTTGACTTGGCCTTTGCTTTAGCAGGCTCCTTGGCTTTAGTAGCTTTGGGCTTGGCCGCGGCCTTTGCTTTTGTTGCTGTTGAAGTTTTTTTCTTAGCAGCCGTTGTTTTCTTGGCAGCTGTTGCTTTCTTGGCAGGAGCTGCAGCCGTTGCTTTATTTTTTTTTCTTGGACGCCTTACACCATAACTTCGGTTTGATATTTTTCCTCGTTTGCTCTTTTTGTCTCCTTTTCCCATGGAATAATGGTTTATTAGTTAGGGTAATAAATGTACTATTTTTTGAATAAAATATGGCATTTTCGTACTTTTAAGAGTTTTAGCGATATATATAAATGAAGATTTTGATCCGGTTAATATTATTCCTTCTCCTTCTTGGTTCAGTTTCAGTTACAGCTCAGAATACATTGCTGGGCAAGGTGATGAATTTCAATGATGAACCCATAGTTAATGCTGCTGTTTACCTCGATGGGCAATTAACCGAAATCAGGAGCAATCAAAGGGGGTACTTTGAGATTGTTGTTCCTGAAGGGACTAAGCTAATCCAGATCATCTCACAAGGCTATGGACTTTTGACCACCGAATACACAGGCAGTAGTAAGATGAATTTTGTTTATCTCAATTATGAACCTGAACAAGAAGAAGTGGAAAAGGCCAATATTGGCTATGGCAATGTGGCACGTAAAAATCTTACCTACAGTATACAGGAGCTTGAAATTGATGATCGTGACCAGGCCAAAGGCTTTGTAAATATCTATGATTTGATAAGAGCTCGTGCATCTGGAGTTGTGGTCACTGATGATAACAGGATATACGTTCGCGGTAAAACTTCCATACAAGGCTCTTCCCAACCAATTTTTGTTGTTGATGGCGTTATAGTTGAATCTATTGATTTTGTTCTGCCTTCAGAGGTCAAGGATATCGATGTGCTTAAAGATGCAGCTGCATCAATCTATGGATCCCGTGGAGCTAATGGGGTTATATTAATTACTCTTAAGAATTAGTATTTGTTTATTCACAGGCACCCTTACCCTCCCTTCATAGATGAAAATACAAAAAGGCTTATTGTCGGGACTTTACCTCCCCCTCGCTTTTCAATGGGTGAGCTCGAAGAACGCGATGTAGATTTCTGCTACGGAAGTCATCATAATTCACTTTGGAAATACATAGATGCGATTTATGATTTAAAGCTGCGCTATGATAACTCCAAACAGGCCATCGAAGAACGCAAGGATTTTTTGTTAAAGAAAAAAATAGGAATCTATGATATAGTTGAGGAATGTTCACGAGAGCGAATCGATGCTTCAGATCTTGGGATGAGCAATGTTGTTCTCCGAGATTTGATAGGAGCACTAGATGCGTATCAAAATGTAAATTGTTTGCTCTTCATTGGTGGAAATACTAAAAATGGTCCGGAATATTTTTTCAGAAGGCATGCTAAAACCAAAGGTGTTCGCCTGAAAAGTATTTCAACTCAAACACCAAGACGTAATAGTTTTGACTGGAAAGGAAGAACCATTGAAACCGTATCACTTACATCCTCCTCCGGCTCGGCCAATATCAGTATCGGAAGCAATCCGGATTACAAAAGATTAAAAGCTGATGATCCGGGATTTACACCCTTCGATTTCAGGGTCAGGCAGTATCGGCAATTCATTTAAAAACTAATTTGTGCTTAGTCTGAAATCATATATCTTTTTTGAATAAATTTGGTTTTCAATATTCTTGCTATTAATGAAGTGGCAGATCCTCATTTTGCTGTTCTATAGTCTTGGCATTTTGGCCCTGGAAATTTTTTTCGGGCAGGATCAAGTCAGGTATTATGTTACCGATTTAAAGGGTGATGTATTGCTCTATGGCATCAATACCACAATTTCAACCATTTTACTTGCTCTAATCGGCTTTACCTGGTTTCTTTCCTACCGGCACGAGAAATTCGACAAAAGTGAGAAGAATCTGAGTATGTTCTTTCTATTACAGTCCTTGATTTTTTGCTACCTCGCAGTTGACGAGCGCTTCATGCTCCATGAACGCATAGGTTATGTATTAGGTATACATGATGCCTTGCCATTATTAACTATAGGTTTGGTTGAATTGGGCGTACTGATTTATTTTAAACAAGTGGGTTTTTCGCTTAAAAGCAATAACAGATTTTTAATCCTTGCAGCATTGGGATTTGTGGCCATGATGGTTATTGATGTATTTGGTGCATCAAGAGGTTTTCTTAGATTATCTGCCGAAGATTTAACGAAATTATGGGCGATATTCTTCCTGTTTCGATATGCACTTGAATTTTACAATGCACTTAATCTGAAAAAGGCGAATTACCCTGATATTTAATCCTGCTTTGGCGATTGATGGTCATAGCTGTAAATTCTACTCATTTTCCACTCACCCTCCTGAATGATCCAAAGCGTTGTGTATTTAGCTGTACTGGTCAGGTACTCGGGTTTATCATTAAGTTCTTTCGCATAAAAACTATGCTCCGCCATCAGGATGGCAGCGTACAATTCACCATTATTGAATAATGGAAAAACTTCTGTTGTTCCTGCATTCAATTCACGTCTAGCCTTATAATCTAACCTGGTCAGTCCATCCATGCCATTTATGAAATCGGTTTTGTTGTATGTAGCACCCGACTGGTCATGGTAAAATTCAATATCATCGGCAGCTATCTCATCAAGTATAGAAAAGTTTAACTGGTTATAGGCCAATTCAAACATCATGCTGTCCTTGGCTTTCAGAATATGGAAAAGGGAGTCCTTCTCGCTTTTGTGATCCTGGATATCTTTACGTCCGTGAACCGAATTATTGGGTTTATCCTTGCAACTTTGAACACATAAGCCGGCGATTAGAACAATGGCCAGGCATTTTATCTTCGGAAAATTTATTTTTAACATTTTATCAGTTATCGCTTCAACCGTTTAGACCTCGAAAATAACCATTTCATAAGTCTGGGTTCCTGAAATGCATTGGTCCAGCTGTCGTGCCCAACCCCTTTGTACATAGTCAATTTCACATCGGAATTCTTACTTTTTAAAGCATCATAAATCTGGATAGACGATTCAGGAGGAATAACGGTATCGGCATCACCATGAAAGATCCACCAACTCGTTCGCTTAAGGCGTCGGGCCATATTAGGATGTGCGCCACCGCAGATAGCAAAGGCAGCAGCATATTGCCTCGGATTTCTTGAGACCAATTCGAATGTACCCATTCCACCCATTGATAAACCACCAACAAACAACTGTGATTTATCTATGGCATAATTCTTCTGAAGAAATTTGATGAGATCCTCAACCAGGTCTAACTGAACATTATCTTCATGTTTTGTCGGAAAAATTAGCTGCTCTGACGATCCTTGAGGCACACTTTTAACGTTATCCCATGATTTTCCTTCTTTACATTGTGGAAATACTACTATAGCAGGGTAATTATCTCGAATCGAATCATTGACAAAAAATGAAGCACCGTGTTTTAACTGTAGTTCATTGTCATTTCCCCTTTCTCCCGAACCGTGAAGGAAGAGAATAAGCGGGTAGGTTTCATCCTTATTGTAATTCTTTGGAAGTAAAAGCCTGTAAGGCAGGCTATCATTATTTCGGATTAAATATTCCTTGCTATATTCTTCTAAAGACTGGGAGAAAACCGGCGACCTGCCAATAAAAAAGCACAAAAGACTTAGGATTAAGGTGACTATAGATTTGAGTTTCATATTTTCAAAGATGACCGGTTAAGATTTTGAAGTTACAATTATTTTGAATGATAGGTCAGTTTCATGGTTATCGAGGCGGTTTTGTCCTTTGAGGACGTATTATAAGCCCCACCCCAGGAATAATCTTCATTGCTGTTCTGACCGGTGATCTGAAAAATACCCATCCGTGCTGAACTGAGTTCCTTTAAAGCTGCTCCTGAATTCTTTGCGATTCGTTCGGCGCGCAACCTGGCATTTTCAGTGGCCTGGGAAATCATCTCGATTTTCAGGTCATCCAGTTTGGTGTAATAATACCTGGGTGAAAGTGAATAAAGCTGAATCCCCTGATTTAACAATTCAGTTACTTCTCTTGATATTTTTTCAACCTTTTCAACCTCTTTGGAATCGATCTGAACCATTTGGCTCAAGGTATAACCAGTAAACTCTTCACCGATATATTGTCCGGAACTGGTGTAATTCTGTTTCATATTCCTTTGGGTACTGACAGCATTAAACACAATAACGTTATCAGCTAAACCTTTTGATTGCAGATAAGCCCTGATAGCATTTTTATCCTTATCAAGATCTGCATATGCCTGCTTCAGATCCCTGTTTACCCGTGAAAACCTGGCCTCCCAAACAATCAGGTCACTTATGAAATCTGTTTGTCCCAGACCCGTAACAGAAATGGTTCCGGGTGTTTTATTCCTATTGAGAAAGGCCTGTCCTAAAATTATAGATGAGGCAACGATGGCAATTGAAAAAACGATTGCACTAAGATGTTTCATAAGATGTAATTTTTGAGACTAATTATTCGGTCTGATAGATTTAATGAACTCGCCAATGCCATTTATGCCTTTATTTTCAAGGACTTTGATAAACGCACTTCCGATTATGGCACCTTTGTTATACTGAGTGGCCATGTTGAAGGTTTCTTCATTGCTTATTCCAAAGCCCACAATCTGCGGATTGTCCAGGTCCATATCAGATATACGCTGGAAATAATCGGTTTGGATTTTGCCAAATCCTGATTTAGCTCCTGTTGTACTGGCACTGCTTACCATATAAATAAATCCCTTTGACACAGAATCAATGTAAAGAATTCGCTCTTCGGAAGTTTGTGGTGTAATTAAGAGAATATTATACAAGCCTGAGGATTCAAAGATTTTTTGATACTTCTGATGATACACATCAACAGGTAAATCGGGAATGATGAGACCATCTATTCCAATCTCCTGACATTTTTTACAAAAGGCCTCCACTCCGAATTGGAAAATCGGATTAAAATATCCCATTATAACTAGGGGGATCTTAACATGTTCCCTGATATCTTTAAGTTGCTCAAACAATGATGAGCTTGTCATCCCATTGACTAATGCCTGGGTTGAACTCGCCTGAATTGTCGGGCCATCAGCCAGAGGATCACTGAATGGTAGGCCTATTTCAATCATGTCTACACCATTTAATTCCAATTCCTTAATCACAGATACAGTATCTTCCAGTTGAGGGAATCCTGCGGTGAAATATATGGACAAAATTTTCTTGTCCTGGTCCAGCGTTTTTTTGATTCGATTCACTTGGTCAGAGATTAAAATGTTTGATATAGGTGTCCAGATCTTTATCGCCCCGCCCCGAAAGGTTAACCACCACGATATCATCGGGACTAAATTTTCTCTCTTTGAAAATAGCAAGGGAATGAGAGGTTTCAATGGCAGGAATAATGCCTTCTAACTGGCATAACTCCAGGCCGGCTTCCATGGCTTCATCATCGGTTATGGAAATAAATTCGGCTCTTCCCGATTGGTACAGGTGCGCATGCATGGGCCCAACACCCGGATAATCCAAGCCGGCTGAAATGGAATAGGGCTCGGTAATTTGTCCGTCACCGGTTTGCATCAATAAGGTCTTGCTTCCATGGATAATTCCCATTTTCCCAAGCACAGATGTAGCGGCACTTTCACCGGAATGGATACCCTTTCCTGCGGCTTCAACGGCAATCAGTCCGACTTCAGTATCATCCAGGT
The DNA here is from genome assembly GCA_013042625.1 of Flavobacteriaceae bacterium. Lineage (GTDB taxonomy): Bacteria > Bacteroidota > Bacteroidia > Flavobacteriales > Flavobacteriaceae > SHLJ01. The sequence goes on from JABDPU010000335.1 coordinate 6,700, forward strand.
AATGATAGAATGCTCCGGCTGCATTGCTTCCTCCGCCTACACATGCAACGATGAAGTCCGGTTTGGTTACACCTTCTTTTTCATTCAACTGATCCTGTATTTCTTCGGAAACAACCGCCTGGAACCTGGCCACCATATCAGGATAAGGGTGAGGCCCCACAACACTTCCTATAATATAGTGGGTGTTTTCCGGATTGTTAATCCAATCCCTAATGGCCTCATTTGTGGCATCTTTTAGGGTTTTACTGCCCGACGTAGCCGGAATCACTTTTGCGCCCAGCATTTTCATTCTGGCCACATTCGGCGCCTGCCGTGCGATATCGATTTCACCCATATAAACAATGCACTCGATTCCCATCAGGGCGCAAACCGTTGCCGTAGCTACACCATGTTGTCCGGCTCCGGTTTCAGCAATGATTCTTGTTTTACCCAATCGCTGTGCCATAAGGATTTGACCTATGGTGTTATTGACCTTATGAGCACCGGTATGATTCAGGTCCTCTCGTTTGAGATATATCTTGGTCTTATAGCGTTCAGACATGCGCTTCGCGAAGTAAAGGGGAGAGGGTCGGCCTACATAATCCTTCAATAGCTGATCAAACTCCTTTACGAATGACGGATCATTCATGATTTGCAGGTAATTTTTCCTTAACTCTTCTACATTCGGATAGAGCATCTCCGGAATATAGGCTCCGCCAAATTCTCCGTAATACCCTTTTTTATCAACATTATAACTCATAGCTTTTTTATAAAATCAGATAGTTTATTAATATTTTTTAAACCGGGGCCATCTTCAAACCCACTGTTTACATCAATCGCATAACATTTTTTTGCAACCTTGGTTTTCATAAAATGATGAAGGTCTTCTATGCTTTCCGGACCAATGCCTCCACTGAGAAAGAAGGGTGTTTGTAAAGAATAGGTTTCGAGCAGTCGCCAGTCGAATAAAACACCGTTACCCCCGGGAAGTTCTCCTTTAGCATCAAAAAGAAAGAAATCACAGAGGCCTTCGTAAGACAACAAATCATCAAAATCAAAATCTGCTCCGATTGGGAAAGCTTTTATGATAACAGGGTTTTGTGGACTGAGTTTTTCGAATTCAGATCTAATTTTTCTGCAATATTCAACCGACTCTTTGCCATGAAGTTGAATAGCTTGTAAATCATAATTCCTGACCTTATCAATTATCTTTTCTATTTTCTCATTAACAAATACTCCTACCTTATCAACAGAGTCGGGCAACTTTGGAATGCTTTTAGTTACAAAACGTTTCGATTCCGGATAAAAAATGAATCCCATATAATCAGGTTTCAAAATTCCTGCTTCGATAATATTATCGGCATATTTCATTCCGCAGACCTTAATCTTCATCGTTGAGTGTATTTATGAAATTAGCTGCTTCTGATCCCGGATTATTAGTTTTCATAAACGACTCACCAATTAAAAATCCCTTATAACCGCAGGTCATTAATTCCTTGATCGAAGTTATTGAATCTATGCCGCTTTCGGTAATGGGCAAGGCCGTGTCCGGGATTTCATCTCTAAGGGCTTTACTGGTTTCCAGGCTAACTTCAAAAGTCTTTAAATTCCGGTTATTCACTCCGACCAGGTCAACATTTATGCCTTTAGTCATTTTAAGCTCTTCAGTGTCATGAACTTCAAGAAGCACCTCCAATCCCAATGCCTGTGCTAATTCAGTAAATGTTCTGATTTCCTCACCGCTTAAAATTGCAGCAATCAGAAGAATCACATCGGCACCATAGGCTTTTGCCTCATGAATCTGGTAGTTGCTTATAATAAAATCCTTTCGCAGTATTGGAAGATTGCAACTGGCCCTGGCCATAATGAGGTCATCAAGCGATCCTCCAAAAAAAGTACGATCGGTCAATACCGACATCCCACTGGCTCCGGCTTTCTCATATCCTTTAGCAACATCGCTCACCCTGGCCTTATTATTAATCACCGATTTGGATGGCGATCTCCTTTTAAACTCCGCAATGATTCCAGCAGAACTTGTTTTCAAGCGATTTACCAGAGAAATTGTTTCCCTGTTATACAATGGAAAACCCTTAAGGTCATCTGAAGAAATCAACGATTGTTTTAATCGCACTTCCACCTTCTTGTGATCCGCTATGGTTTTTAAGATACTCATCAGCTCAATTGTATTAATCTTTCAAGTGCTTGTTTTGCCGCTCCCGACAATAGTGATTCCCTGGCCATTTCAATTCCTGTCAGGTGATCACTTCCTTTAGCCGTCGCAATTGCCAGTCCGGCATTGGCAAAAACTACATAATTCTGAGCTTCTGTCCCGTCGCCATTCAATACTTTCATAAATATCTGGGCAGATTCCTCAACGGTTCCGCCACCAAAAATGGACTCCGGCCGTATAGTTTTGATCTTGAGGTCTTCAGGGGAGAAAATATGTTCAAAGTTATTTGAAATAACCTTTGTTTCTCCAGTGAGCGAAATTTCATCATAGCCATCCAGGGAATGCACTATGGCATAGTTTTTATCGGTATCCTGGTACAGGTAACCATATAGTCTTAGCAATTCCAGGTTAAAGACACCAACCATCTGGTTTCTCGGGAAGGACGGGTTAACCATAGGGCCTAGCATATTGAAAAAGGTTTTAATTCCGAGTTCCCTTCTTATTGGAGCCACATTCTTCATAGCTGGGTGAAACAAGGGTGCATGTAAAACGCAAATACCTGCTTCATCAATACATTTTTTCAGAAAATCTTGCTCATTTTTAAAGGCAATCCCCAGATGTTCAAGCACATTGGAAGAACCACAGCTTGAGGAAACACCGTAATTCCCATGCTTGGCCACTTTTACACCCGCTCCCGCAGTTACAAATGAAGACAGAGTAGAGATGTTGAAAGTGTCCTTACCATCACCACCAGTTCCGCAGAGATCAATGGCATCGAATTCGCTCAGGTCAATAGGAATACATAATTCCAGTAATGCTTCTCTGAAGCCCTTTAACTCTTCCAGGGTAATACTGCGCATCATATATACAGTAAGGAACGAAGCGATCTGGCTCTGATTAAATTCACCATTTGAGATTCTGACCAAAACATTTTTAGCCTCCTCGCTGTTGATACTTTCATAATTGATGAGTCTGTTGAGAAGATCTTTCATATTCAAGAGTTAATCCAGTTTTTTAAAATTTGCTTCCCTCCAGGAGTCAATACGGACTCAGGATGAAATTGCACTCCTTTGACGTCAAAAGTTTTATGGCGCAGGGACATGACCTGACCATCTTCATCATAAGAGGTAGCTTCCAGATCACTGGGCAATTCGGGATTCACCACCCAGGAATGATAGCGTCCGACTTCAATTTTTTCATCCAGGCCCTTAAACAGTGAGTCTTCCTTTACAATTCTAACAGTGGTAGCCACGCCATGAAAGACCTGGTCCAGGTTGATAAGACTTCCGCCAAAGACTTCGCCTATGGCTTGTTGGCCCAGGCATACTCCAAGAATACTTTTAGTTGAAGCATATTTCGAGATTATCGATTTTAATAATCCTGCTTCATCCGGAATACCCGGTCCGGGCGAGAGCACAATTTTATCGAATGGTTTTACATCTTCGAGAACGAGCTTATCATTTCGCATCACTGTGACATCACACCCAAGGTCTTCCAGGTAGTGAACCAGGTTGTAGGTAAAGCTGTCGTAATTGTCTATCATTAATACTTTGATCATAACTATAGGTCTTCAGCCATTTTAATAGCGCTCGTAAGTGCACCTAATTTATTGTAGACTTCCTGGAGCTCATGCTCCGGATCAGATTTGGACACCAGTCCGGCCCCGGCCTGCCAGTGCAGTTTATGATTTTTACTGAGAAATGTTCTGATCATGATAGCATGATTGAAATTTCCCTGGAAATCCATAAAACCAATGGCACCTCCATAATATCCCCGGTTTGTTTTTTCATATTGCTCGATTAACTGCATGGCGCGGTGCTTGGGTGCTCCGCTGAGGGTTCCCGCAGGAAAGGTATCGGCGACAACCTGAAAGGTAGCCGTGTTCTCATTTTTAATACCTGTCACCTTACTAACCAAATGAATCACATGGGAAAAGAATTGAACTTCCTTGTAGGTCTCGACTTTCACATCATGGCCATGGCGACTCAGATCGTTTCTTGCGAGATCTACGAGCATGACATGTTCACTGTTTTCTTTTTCGTCTTCCACCAGTTTACCTGCCAATTCAGCATCTTTAAGGTCATTACCCGTTCGCTTGAATGTACCGGCAATTGGATGGATCTCGGAAAGGCCGTCCTGAACAACCAACTGTGCTTCCGGACTGCTTCCAAAAATTTTGAAATCTCCATAATCAAAGTAAAACAGATAGGGGGACGGATTGATACTTCTAAGTGCCCTATACACATTAAATTCGTCACCTTTGAAGCCTTGTTCAAACTTCTTGGATAGGACCAATTGAAAGACATCACCCCGGTGACAATGAGACTTTGCCAAATCAACATGTTGCATATATTCAGAATCAGTAAGATTCGAACTTATGTTTCCTTCAGAGCTGAAAGGGTAGGAAGCAAAATTCCTGGACTTAATGATTTGATCGATAGCATCGATATTGCTTTCGGTGTTGAAACAATGAGCAAAAATATAGGCCTCATTCTTGAAATGATTGATGGCGATGATATTCTGGTAAACCGCATAATATAAATCCGGAATCTCCAGGCGATCATCCTTTTCACCGATATCGATATCTTCAAAATATCGCACAGCATCGTAAGACATATATCCGAAAATACCATTGTTGATGAACTTGAATTTAGTAGTAGATTCAACCTTGAATCGTCTCGTAAATCGATCAATTTCCTCAACTACAGTCTCCCGATTCGCATTGATAATTTTTGAACTGCCATCTGGAAACTGCTGTTCGATTTTGTCATTTATCACCTGTATAGAAGCGATCGGATTAAAACAGATATAAGAGAAACTGTTATCGCTGGTGTGATAGTCGCTACTTTCAAGCAGGATACTGTTTGGAAACTGATCCCTGATCTTTAGATAGATACTCACAGGCGTAATAGTATCTGCTAATATTTTTTTGTGATGTGTATAAAGACTAAAGCTTTTCATATCATGAAAAAAGGCCTGTCGTGAATGACAAGCCTTATATTTTATAATACAAAAATGGATTGATTCACGAAATCAGGTTTCGAAAATTCCACCACCAAGTATTTATTGTTATTGTGTTCATAATTCTGAAGTCCAAAGATATGGATCAATTGTTTTATTCCAAATAAATTCAGAAAAAAAAGGTTTTAAAGAATTGAAACGTTATTTTTTATCGTTAAACGGAGAAAGTAGAGGAACCCTGTCATAATTTTTTAAATTTACCAAAAAGGGCTAATTCACATGAAATCATTCTGGAATTCGTTTCTGGGCTTTTTTTTCGTCCTGGGTTTGTATGCCCAGGATTGTCCTGATTTGGTGAGTCCGATTAACGGCGCGGTGGATGTTGCAGTAGATTCATCTATCAGTTGGAATTCTGTTGAAGGGGTAACAGGATATATCATTTCAATCGGGACCACACCTGGTGGAGCAGATATCATCGACCAGCAGCCAACAGGTAATACTCCAAATTTTACACCACCTGTTGGATTACCGGAGAATACTCTTATTTATGTGACCATTACCTTATTTTATTTTAATCTGCCCGATGTGGTTTGTCCCAGTAAATCTTTTACCACGGAAGATGTAACCTATTCTCCTTCTTGTACCATAATTAGCAGTCCGATTAACGGGGCAACAGATGTCAATGTGGTAACCAATATCAACTGGGATTATGTGGCCGGGGCTACGGGATATATTATAACTGTGGGAACAGCTCCCGGGCTTGGAGATATAGTTTCAGCATTGGATGTTGGGAATACTTTGTTCTATAATCCTCCAGCGGATTTCACGGCTGATACTCAAATTTATGTAGAGGTAATTCCATATAACGAAAACGGTAATCAGGGGAGTTGTACAGAAGAAAGTTTTACCACCGGACCCCTGGCAGTATTACCCGATTGCTCATCCATCATTTATCCAATTGATGGTGAGATTAATGTGGCTCTTTCACCCTTGATTGAGTGGGAGGCTGTTCCGGGAGCAGAAGGTTATATTGTTTACATAGGTACCAGTCCTTTTGAAAATGACATATTAGACGGAGGAAGTTTCAGTACGAATTCCACATTTGTAATCAACTTTGAGCCGAATACGGTTTATTTTATCAGTATCATTCCATTCAATGCAGCAGGGGAGGCCATTGGATGTGATCAAACTTCATTTTCCACAATCCTGGGGTGCGGACCATTTTTAAATCCGGATACCGGACAATTGGAAACATTATATCCTGAATTGAGTTTTCCAGATCAGGTAGGAATCTGCCTGAATGA
>JABDPU010000001.1 GCA_013042625.1 Flavobacteriaceae bacterium
CGATATGTCTTGGTGAACTGATATATTTTTCGATAAAGACTGAGCCATCTCCAAAGGCAGATTCGGCCTCACTAATAGCCCTCTTCATCTGGGATTCAAGCTCAGATGCCTGTTGAACAATACGCATACCTTTTCCACCACCACCTGCAGAGGCTTTGATCAGAATAGGAAAGCCGATATCTTCAGCCATGGCCTTTGCTTTGTCAATATCGGTTATAGCTTTCTCGGCCCCCGGAACCATCGGGATATCATAGGAACTCACTGCTTCTTTAGCGGCAAGCTTACTTCCCATAATGGTAATAGCATTTGAATCCGGACCGATAAAGATCAAATCATTGTCTTCGACAGCCTTTGCAAAATCAGCATTCTCGCTCAGGAATCCATAACCGGGATGAATACCATCGACATTTAAGGATTTTGCTGTTGCAATTATTTTTTCAGCATTAAGATAACTCTTGTTGGAAGGTGGCGGTCCAATGCAAACAGCCTCATCGGCAAATCTCACATGTGGCGCATGCCTGTCGGCTTCAGAAAAAACAGCAACCGTGCTAATCCCCATTTTTCGTGCGGTTTTCATGACACGAATAGCAATTTCACCTCTATTAGCGACTAGTATCTTTTTCATTTCTCAAATTCAATTAAAAGCGTACTCTTATCGATGGCTTCACCTTTTTCAACCGGAATAGATCGAATGATTCCCTTCCTTGGTGATTTGATCACATTTTCCATTTTCATGGCTTCAAGAATCAAGAGCGCATCATTTTCATTGACTTCCTGGCCTTCCTTGACCATGAGGTCGAGAATCAGTCCGGGCATTGGTGCGTGTATGTACTGAACTTCCTGCACATCGATTTTAGATAAGCCCATTTTATCGATAAGCAAATCGAGTTTACCCTTGATCCTGACGGTGTGTTCAACTCCGTCCATTTCGATGGTGTAGGTTTTATTATTTAAATCGGACTTGATGATTCGAACTTCAATCGATTTGGAATCATGAATGATATGATAATCACCTTCGGGAGTGCTAACAAGATCTAAATTCTTCAGATCTTCGGTGCCAAATGAAAAAACCTGGTTCGAGTCAACTTCTAAGGAAAAAAGATCTTCTTTCATATCTTAAATTATTTGATCGGTTTATCGGTTCTGAAATTGGAATTTACCTGATGAAGTTTAATCGCCTTTCTGGCCAAAATTATTCCAACGAAAAGGGAGATAAATGCTCCTATAGATATCCCCGGGATAAAATTGATAAACAAGAAGAAATCATAGGCACCATGAAAGAGAATAGCCAGCGATAATCCCAGTAGATTATACTTCACCCGGTTATTTGAGAACTTGGCTTTCCCCATATAATATCCCATGAGTATTCCGAAAGTGGCATGGGCGGGAACCGCAGTAAAAGCACGAAGAAGCGCGACAGATACACCGCCCTCTATGACATAAAAGATATTCTCAACCGCTGCAAACCCCATGGAAACCATTACAGCGTAAACAATTCCATCGTAGGGTTCATTAAAGGCATTTTTAGGTTGTGCGTAGTAACGGACTATAACATATTTGCTGAATTCCTCGCTTAGGGCAACAATGAAAAACGCCCTGACAAATTGTTGAATGACGCTATATTGATTGGTCAGAGGAACAAAGAAATCGAAAAAAAGATAAAGGATTGTCGTGATAAAAATACTCACAATTCCGCCTAGCAGGAAGCAATAAATCATCAATCGCTTGGGCTCCTTTTCGTATTTGTCTTTCATATAGATATAAAAGATCACAATGGCTATTGGTGCTAATGCCGAAAGGAGTAAGGTCATATATGAAAATTACTAATTTTTTACTGCTTTAGCCACCTGCTCCAGGATTAATTTATAGTAGTTGCCATTAGATGGAACAAAATGCATGTTATCGGGACTCCCTTCCAGCAATTCTATAAACTGATTGTGGCTTACAAGCTTTACCGCATCTACCTCCCCCTCCTGTAAAACCAGATTATTTAATTCCACCTTTAATGGAGCTATATGGGCATAGTGAAATTCATAATCTTTGATACGGCCGTCATCATAGGTGCTCAAATGCTTGTATACACCAATCGGTTTTAATTCCTGATCGCTGAGTTCAAGTCCGAGTTCCTCCAGAGTTTCTCTTTTTGCGGCGTTGGCAATACTTTCTCCGGAATCGACATGGCCTGCTGCGGATACATCCCAAAGCAGGGGAAAAATGATTTTCTGTGCTGATCGCTGCGACAGCAAAATATCTCCATTAGGAGCATACAGCCAGACATGGATAGTATTATGGAACCAACCATTTAAATGGGCTTCCGATTTTAAAACCGTTTGTCCGGTAAAGCGTCCATTCTCATCTACTATATCGATATATTCATCCATTGCAGCAGAATCTATCTCATCAGTCGAAATACGAAAATGTACTTCCGCTTTTAATTTTCAGCAGAGATTCATAGATCAATCGAATAACATTCTCAACATCGTCCTGGTGAACCATCTCAACCGTTGTATGCATATAACGCAAAGGGAGTGAAATCAATGCGCTTGCAACACCACCATTAGAATATGCAAAGGCGTCGGTGTCGGTTCCTGTGGCCCTGGATAACGCAGCACGTTGGAAGGGTATTTTTTTCTCTTCCGCAGTGGAGATAATCAGGTCTCGCAATTTTTGCTGAACTGCCGGAGCATAGGCGATTACAGGCCCTTCACCTAATTCACAGTGCCCTTCCTTCTTTTTATTGATCATGGGTGTGGTCGTGTCATGAGTCACATCGGTGACAATAGCCACCTGTGGTTGGATAGTTTCGGTGATCATTTGGGCACCTCTTAATCCGATTTCCTCCTGAACCGAGTTGGTGATATATAATCCGAAATCCAATTTCTTTTTGTTCTGATGAAGCAGCCTGGCCACCTCGGCAATCATAAATCCACCCATGCGATTATCCAGGGCGCGACAAACAAAATTCTTTTTATTCAGAATATGAAACTCATCGGGATAGGTAATGACACAGCCAACATGAACGCCCAGTTTTTCAACTTCTTCCTTTTTGCGACAGCCTATGTCGATAAAAATATTGTCGGGCTTTGGCGGTTCTTCTTTAGCCCTGTTTCTTGTGTGAATGGCAGGCCAGCCAAATACACCTTTTACAATGCCTTTTTTGGTGTGAATATTGACAACTTTAGAAGGAGCTATCTGGTGATCGCTTCCACCGTTACGTATAACGTAAAGCAGTCCGTCATCTGAAATATAATTGACATACCAGGAGATTTCATCGGCATGGCCTTCAATTACTACCTTATAATCGGCCTCCGGGTTAATAACGGCCACGGCCGAACCATATGTATCCGTAATAAAGGTATCTACATAAGGTTTCAGGTAATTCATCCATAGTTTTTGCCCATCCCATTCATAACCGGTCGGAGAGGCATTATTGAGGTATTTTTCTAAAAAGTCCATCGACTTTTTATTCAATATTTTCGTTTTTGCCATGCTGTAGAATTTTCCATAAAAATAACAATATTAACAGCATTTTTGAGTTTAAAAACTGCCAATTTCTTAATTTTATGAGGCTGACAAGCCCGAATTTGGAATGGTTTTCGCTTTAAATCTGATCATGAAAAGATTGTTTGCCATATTGCTCATGTTTCCTACGCTGATCTTCGCGCAAGTTGAAGAGAAGGAGCGCGATTCAATAGGTGAACATTATATCATCATTGAGGGAGATTCTATCCCCAGGACGGCAATTGATCTTGATGAGGTTATGCTGTTGCATAAATTGGAATTTGACAGCAGAGAAGACCGAAGAACATATTTGATCCTGAAGCGGAAAACCATCAAGGTCTATCCTTATGCCAAACTGGCAGCAGAGCGACTGGAAACGCTCAATAAGCGTTTGGAAAAAATGGAAAGTAAGCGCCAGCGAAAAAAATATGCCAAACGCATTCAAAAATATATTGAAGGGGAGTTTTCCGATGAGTTAAAAAAACTAACTCGAACAGAAGGGCAGATATTGATCAAGCTTATTCACAGGCAAACCGGAAAGACTACTTTTGAATTGATCAAGGAACTCAGGAACGGCTGGCGGGCCTTCTGGTTTAATAACACCGCCAAAATGTTCAAAATTTCGCTGAAAAAAGAATTTGATCCCATGTATGTCAAGGAGGATTATCTCATCGAGGATATTCTTCAGCGTAACTTCCAGAGTGGGAGATTGGAGACTCAGAAATCTGCGCTGGGACTGGATTTCTTCGAACTAACTGAGAAATGGTTGGGCGAATCAGAAAAAACCGCTTCCAATGAGACTTCAAACCGAAACTGAAGAACATCTCAATAGTATTACTCATGCCATTGGAGCTATGCTGGGTATTGCCGGCCTGGTACTTCTGATTATTTACAATAACTCCGGAATTCAATTAAGCCTGTTCTCAGTATTGGTTTATGGCATTTCAATAATTGTACTCTTCCTGGCCTCTACCTTTTATCATGCAGTAAGAAAACCCAAACTCAAGAATGCCCTGAGGGTTGTAGATCATATGAGTATCTATTTACTCATTGCAGGAACCTATACGCCGGTGTTGTTGCTGATGCTGAATAACAGTAAAGGTTGGTTATTGTTCTGGATCGTATGGGGAATTGCCGGGCTGGGTATACTACTCAAGATTTTCTTCACCGGGAAATATGAGCTTTTTTCAACCTTGCTTTACCTGGTTATGGGGTGGATGGTCGTCTTTGATTTTTCAATGCTGGTTGAACTGATGCCGACAAACGGACTAATTTTTTTAATAGCAGGTGGCTTGTCATACACCCTTGGGATCGTATTCTATATATTTGAGCGTATTCCGTTTAATCATGTAATCTGGCATCTCTTTGTCCTGGGCGGCGCAGTTTGTCATTTCTTTATGATATTCCTTTATGTGATCTAAGCCTTGATCACATCCTTGTATTCAGTATAAAAGGATTCGAATTTTAGCATACTATCATTAAGAAATTCCATAGTAACCTGCCAACTTGATTTGTTATGAATGGAAACCTTTTTGCTGAATTCGACATAGATGCGGCTTATTTCCTTTCCATTCTGAAGAAAATAAATCTCTTCAAATTTCGCATTCGGCACATATTCAGAGGTTAAAATGGATTTGAGGGCTAATAATTTTTCCCAGTACCCGATTCGCTTTTCCAGGTCATCTTCAAGATCAAGGGCTACCAAGGCTGTTTTTGTATCGAAATGAAATTTAAGAGACAATCCTTTTAATCCCGTATTGTATAAAATCCATTTCCGTGGGAAGGACTTCCCGAAACTTGTCCAGAATTGTTCACGAAGTTGTTTGGATTCTTCTTTGCTAAACATCAGATAAAATAGGCAATAGCAACTGCCGTGGTGATCACAATTATTTTCCTGAGATTAAACCGGTGGCCTTGGCTGCTTTCAAATAAAATAATTGTTGAAATGTGAAAGAATATTCCGATTACCACTGCGCTGATTGAACTGACAATTGCTGCGTCAATGGCGACTTCATTTGAGATCCAGGTGCCTAAAGGTGTCATGGCTGCGAATACCAATAAAAATGCAGCTATGGTCCACGATTTAAAATTCGACTGGTAAAGGTAGGAGGTAATTAAAATGGCAATTGGTATTTTATGAATGAGCACTCCATAGACCATATCGTTGTGTTGATTGATTGGAAAACCTTCCATCAATGCGTGAATACACAGACTGATAAACAGGAGCCAGGGAAAGCCTGCATTTTCAGATGATTTATGTATATGACCATGCTCAGCACCCTTGGAAAAAAATTCCAGGAATATCTGGAAAAGGATCCCGATCATAATATACAATCCGATTTTCCTGGGTTCCAGATTTTGGTAGACTTCAGGGAGTAATTCAAAAACCGTGATAGATAATAAAAATGCACCACTGAAGGCAAGAAGCAATTTAATATGCCGCCAGGGTCTGGATTTGGTTAACCTGACAAAAACAAATCCAATTATTACCGCGTATATGGGAAAAAGATATTTATTCATTTATTTGAAGGTCATAATGAGACGATCGGATTTCTGAGGATCGAATGAATTCAAATGATAATCCCCGAATACATCAATTATACTGACATTAGCCTGTTCAAACATATCTTTAAAGTCGTCCAGCCTAAATGCTTTCACACGTTCTTCGAATGCATATTTCCGTCCATTATCTTCAAAATCTATTGATTTGATAATGTAGCCGTCTTTATAAACCCTGTTCATACGAAACAAGATGCCGTCTATTTCTTTTGAGTCTTCGGAAACCAGTTGTGAGATCACCTGGTCGACGTTCATAAAATCGATAACAGCTACTCCATCAGGCTTTAAATTTGATTTGATGGCTTCGATAGTTCTGAGATTATCTTCTTCCTTTTCAAAATAACCGAAGCTGGTAAATAAATTAAAAACTGCATCGAATTGACTATGATATGGAAGGCACATGTCGTGTATATCAAAATGAAGCCTGTGATTTTCAAATTGCTTGGCGTAGTTGATACTTTCTTTGGAAAGGTCTACTCCGGTAACTTCAAATCCGATCTGATTCAAATAGATGGAATGACGACCCTTTCCACAAGCAAGATCCATAATATGTGAATTTTTATCCAGTTTAAGGAATGCGGTCAGCCGGTCCATAAAAAGCCGGGCTTCTTTATGATCACGATCCTTATACAGGATATGATAATAGGGCGTATTAAACCAGGAGGCATACCATTGTGAAACTTCTGAACTCATGAATCTGCTGTATGGGACAAAAATACTTTATTTTTGCATTTATCAGATCAATAAAGCATGTCGGAAAATTATGAGATGGTAGCCAAAACCCTTTTTGGCTTCGAAGAGATATTAGCTGAGGAGTTGCTGCGTCTTGGTGCCCAGGATGTAAAAAAAGGTGTGAGACATGTTTCCTTCTATGGCGACAAGGGTTTTATGTATAAAGCCAACCTGTCATTAAGAACAGCGATCAAGGTTCTAAAGCCAATCAAATCATTCAAGGTTTTTAATGAGGATGATTTGTATAGAAAAATTAAAAACATTCGTTGGGAGGATTATTTAAGTGAATCGGGTTCTTTAGCAGTTGATGCCACGGTTCACTCACAGCAATTCACGCATTCCAAATACGTAGCTCTTAAGGTGAAAGACGCCATTGTAGATCGGTTTAGGGAACAAACTGGAACCCGGCCGGATGTCGATCTTAGGTTCCCTGATTTAAAGATCAATATTCATATCGACAGGCAATTCTGTACGGTTTCAATCGACAGTTCCGGTGAATCATTGCACAGGCGGGGATATAAACTGGCAACCAATATCGCACCGATTAATGAGGTTCTGGCTGCAGGCTTGATCATATTGTCGGGATGGAAGGGGCAGTCAGACTTTATGGATCCCATGTGCGGGAGCGGGACCATACTAATTGAGGCCGCCATGATCGCCTGTAATATACCTCCGAACCTGATGAGAAAGGAATTCGCGTTTGAACGATGGACAGACTGGGACCAGGATTTGTTTGATACAATTGAAGAATCATTGCTGAAAAAAGTTCGTGATTTTCCTTATAAAATCATAGGTTATGATAAAGCGCCGTCTGCTATCAGAAAGGCTAAAGAAAATATCAGGAATGCCGAACTTTCCGATTTTATTGAGGTGACTCATGAGGACTTTTTCAAAACATCAAAATCGACGGAAGGCCCGCTGCATATGGTTTTCAACCCACCATATGGGGAGAGGCTTGATATAGATATGCAATCGTTTTATTCGCAGTTGGGAACGACATTAAAGCACGGATATCCAGGCACAAATGCCTGGTTTATTACGTCTAATCTTGAAGGACTGAAGCATGTTGGACTCAGGCCATCGCGAAAGATTAAGGTCTATAACGCCAAACTCGAATCCAGGCTCGTATGCTATGAGATGTATGAAGGCAGCCGAAAAGCTAAAAAACAGGGGAATTAACTTTTAGGGTACTTGTTGAACAGTTCTGAAACCAACTCATTTATATATGCGGTGAGTTTCGCCTCGGGTTTATTCATATCACAATCCATAGATGCCTGCCAGATAATTTGGCGCTTTTCGAAATCGGATACATAGAGCACCAGTGTTTCTTCTGTGTATACAATTGTATCGATGGTGCATTCATCCCAGTATGCATATTCGTCCTGATGTTCACAGTTGGTAAAAGTTGCCTCCTTTTCCTGAACAACGATTTGAAAACCAGCCTGTAACTCAGGATTCATCACATTGGTTTTATGCCCTCTTTTCATCATTTCGGTTTGCACCGCTTCACCGACGAGTTCTCTAACCGTGTTATTATCATATTTCGGGTAACTCACATTTTCAACAAAGAGGTCATCCTGACAAAGAACGAAAGTCGTATAGGTGTCGAATTTCGCCGTGTCATCAAATTCCGAAACTATATCTGAAGTAGATGCGCAACCAAAAATCAAAGCAATTGATAGTATAGAGAATAGTCTTGTCGTTTTCATAACATCAGGATTTAGTGTGATAACTTTAATCAGATTAAAGTTCTCAAAGGATGTAAAGAATTACTATGATATATATCAGTTGAAGATGTTAAATGTCCTGATATCCAGATTGCAGAGAATGTGTATGGTGCTCGACGTGATATGCTGTCCACATCAATAATTCACGTACCGGCATTTTTCCCATAAGGGGATGTGGCAAAATTATAGTATCCAGATCTTTATCCTTCCAGTTATTAGTTATGTACTGTAATTTTTTACTCTCGATCTGGAGTTGATCAATGATGAATTCTTTTTCAGTTAGCGGTGGAATTTCCATATTGCGAGAAGGAGCAAAAGTACCCCCATTAGAATCGTTGAGCCTCTCATGATAGCGCCTGACCACTGTTTCATAGTCCCTGACCTCCCGGTTTGACTTCCCGAAACGCAGGCGGAGAATAAATTTGGGTAGATTCAATGCAGAATTAAGCGGTTTGATACTCTGCAATAAATGAAAGGCCTGTTGGCCTGAAGTCCATTTTCCGTCGGGACCTTTTTCCCAAAGCTCTGCTTTTTGATTTTTAAAATACTGGAATAATGCCTGGTGTTTGACTTCAAGAAGATCAGCAATTTCCGATTTCTTCATTTTTAATCCTTTTTGTAGAAAGGAATAAGGTAGGAAATATTATATCCAAAACCAACACCGAAAC
>JABDPU010000130.1 GCA_013042625.1 Flavobacteriaceae bacterium
GCACTACCGGTAATATTTAAAAATCCAGCTATATCTAGATCTCCTAATACATGAATCACTGAAGATCCATTAGGTTGAAAATCCCCAGGAATGTTTAAAGTACCTGCGCTATCAATGTAGACTGTGCTACCGTCAAATCTCGGATTTATACCAGTAATATTTACAGTACCTTCAATTACTATCGTCGCATCGGTAAACCTGTCATCAACAGTTCCTGACCAGGTTACTCCTGAAGGTACATATAGTGTTCCCTTGAATTTATCAGAACCGATTAAATCACTGTTATCAGCAAGAATACATACGGATTCACCAACATCAATAGACTGAGGCGCAGCAATTGGTGTGCCTGAAGCGTTTTCCCATCCCGATGATGTATACGTATATGTGCAACTTGAAGGTGCACCAGGTGAATTAAAAGTGTTACTGTTACAGGTTTGAGCTTTTGCGCTCATACCTAGTAAAAGTAATAGTCCGAAGAGTAGTTTTGTTTTCATAAGTAGGTTAATTTTGGGGAATTAACTGGTGTAAAATTATTTTAAAACGCTGATTTTACATTCGTTTACTGTTATACTGTCAGAATTTTCGTTAAAAAGACGTGAGTTTCGTTGACAGTCTCTTTTTATCGATAATCAGCAGGATTAAAATTTAATTGCATCTATTTTTTTAAAATGTTAATAATCAGGCTTGTAGAGGGGTAATACCTGTTTCTGAGTGTTCTCAATAATTTAGACACAAATCTTAATCATTGGTCACAATAATTATTAACCTACATGATGATAATCCTGTTAACTCGATTGATTATTAATATGATTAACTTGAATAATCCACTCCTCTGAATACAGTCCGGGGCGGAAAAAATAAGTCGTTTCAATCGATAGATCACATCTATATATCGTTCAAAGGTATATTTTTAACGATGAAATACAAGTATTATTGAAAGAAATTTCTTTATTTTTTTCAATTCTGTAATATTTTATTTATTTATATCTTGTTAATAATCTGAAAGTTGGGTGGGAATTAGCTGACTGCTATTGCTATTGTTGAAGAAATTTATAGACGAGAATACCAGCTTATTTGAGTTAGCTCAATTAAATTTCTTGATAACCCTTTGTGAAGACAAATAGAAAATAGCTGTTGTAATAAAAAACACTCTGAGCGAATGTTCTTCCTGTGCTTTAATGAATTAAAATCGGCAGATTAGTTAATTAATCTCCTGCAGGAAATCCCCGATTTCAGAAAGCGTGATAACCTCAATCGATGATGATTTATTGGAAATTTTACTGTATTTGGAAATGAAGATTCGCTTATACCCTAATTTTTCAGCTTCCATAATCCGCTGGTCAATCCGATTGACAGGCCTGATTTCACCAGATAATCCTACTTCCGCAGCAAAACAAACGCCTGATGGGATAGGTGTATCGGCATTGGAGGATAGAATAGCAGCAACAACCGCAAGATCAATGGCAGGATCATCTACTGATAACCCTCCGGCTATATTAAGAAAAACGTCCTTTGCGCCTAGTTTGAAGCCGGCACGTTTCTCCAGCACAGCCAGCAGCATATTTAATCGTTTGGCATTAAAACCGGTAGTACTGCGTTGAGGCGTACCATAAACCGCTGAACTTACGAGGGCCTGGACCTCGACCAGCATAGGCCGCATCCCTTCCATGGTTACTGCAATGGCGTTTCCACTTAACGATTTATCCTTTTTACTGATCAGGACATCACTGGGGTTTTCAATACCCTGTAAGCCAGAGCCCTGCATTTCATAAATGCCCAATTCATGGGTTGATCCGAACCGGTTTTTATTTGCCCGAAGTACCCTGAATACGTGGTTTCTATCACCTTCAAATTGCAAGACGGTATCTACCATATGCTCTAATATCTTCGGCCCGGCAATCTGTCCGTCCTTGGTGATATGTCCAATCAAGATCACCGGGGTATTCGTTTCTTTGGCAAATTTGATCAATTCGGAAGTACACTCCCGAATTTGAGAAATGCTCCCTGCCGATGAATCGATATAATCGGTATGCAGCGTTTGAATAGAATCGATCACCACGATTTGTGGATCCAGATCCTTTATATGTTTAAAAATAGTCTGTGTCTTGGTTTCGGTGAGAATAAAACATTGATCGCTTTTATCATGGACCCTGTCGGCCCGCATTTTAATTTGTTGCTGACTTTCCTCACCGGATACGTATAATGTTTTAAATGACAATTCCAGGGCGATCTGAAGAATCAGCGTACTTTTGCCTATTCCGGGTTCACCGCCCAGCAGCGTAACCGAACCGGGGACTAGCCCTCCGCCAACTACCCTGTTAAATTCACGGTCATGGGTTTTAAACCGGTGATCTGTTCCTAATTCAATATCCTGAACCCGTTTTGGCTGTGAAGCTCTCCTGGCTTGAATGGTATTTTCCATCCAATCCTTTTTTTCAGACTTCTGAACAACCTCTTCAGCAATGGTATTCCATTCCTTACATGACGAGCATTGCCCCTGCCATTTGGCATATTGTGCACCGCAACTCTGACAAAAAAATGTTGTTTTAACTTTACTCATTTAATATCCAAAATCAGCCTTTATCGCATCGGCCTTTTCCAGCATTAAGTCTTTAGTAATTCCACCGATCTCATCAAGGATATAAGCCGACCGGTAAGTTCTCATCGCTTTTTTGGGCTCACCATTCTCCTCATAAAAGCGTGCCAGGTAATAGTTCCCTAAAAGTGTATCGGGATACTGCTTCCTTGCCAGTTTGCCCAATTCCTCGTAATACTGAAAGGTCTTGTTTTTTTCAATTGCAGCTTCAATGGCCTTTAAATCATTGATCAGAACTTGCTTATCCAGTCCGAATTGTTCCTCAATCATTTGGTATTTTTCCATTAGATAGGTAACTGGTGAACTTTGCAAAGGCAAAATTTTCTCCTTAAACTCGGTTTTACTTATCGGCTGGAAAACATAAAAAATACTTTCAAGTGCCCTAGGTAAGGCATGTGCCGGGTTAGTATAGTGTGTAGCCCCTTCAAAACGGTCGTAAGAATAAATGAAATTGCTGTTTTCTATTGTTGAAAGATCTGCATTTAATGCATTCGAATCTTCCTGAACCGGCTTTAAATCCAGATCAGAGGTCGCCAGGTAATAAAATGTCTTAGTACTCACAGCCTGGGCACGTTCAGGTACATATTGAAGCATATCGGGTGCAAGAAGCGGACTTATCGTTATATAAGCATGGAAGATTGGTTTATCCTTCAGCATGAAGTAATTAATGAAATTAGCCGATTCACCATGTCCCACAGCAACCTTGAAATTTGCAATCCGGTAGTTACTTAGTAAGTATGGCATCAGTTCCATCCCGATAAATTCAAAGAATTTCGCTCCGTCTTCAACAGGAAGGGAATTTTGTTCGGAATAGTAATTGTCCTTGTCCCTTGAATCAACCTGGTTTATTCCAACTACCATAACTTCAGGCATATCTTCCCAATAAGAATAATAATCGGTATGTCCTGCTGTAATTTCAAATAAATAATCCCCGTCTAAAACGATGAACAGCGGATAGACTTTATCCGGATTCTCATCATAATTCCGTGGAAGTTGAATCTTTATCTCTCGATTTTCTCCCAGCTTGTAGGAGTTAAATTCCTCGTAAATGGTTTGTGCGAATGTCCCGCTGAAAACAAGCTGAGCCAATAACAGAATAATTAGGTTTTTAGTTGTCATAATGTATAGTTTGGAATACACAAGGTAATTAAAATCAATGAATTATGTCATTTGAATTGTTTGCGTCGATCATTTTTCTTTTGTGCCATCTGTTATATAAGGGGAGCAGTAATAAGGAAATCCCTCCTAAAATAATTATCATCAGTGTTTGAGATGACCACATAATCCACCCGAAGGCAATACTGGGTTCTTTTGCAATTCCGAAAATGCTAAAAGCAGCAAAAATCGCTACCGGATAGGCGCCAATACCTCCGTTAGTCGCAGCAATACTAAAACTGGCCGAAATAAAGCCGATCAGGATTGCGGCAAAGGGAATATCAGATGTTTCTTCCAGGGAAAATGAGGTTAAGTAGAACATCATGAGGTACATAAACCATATAAACAGGGTATGGCCAATAAACGCCCATTTATATTTCATTCTGAAGATACTCATAACCCCTTCGATCAATCCATTAAAAAATGTTCTCACCTTAACTGCGAACTTGGAATTACTCTTTCTAATCAGAGTATAAACAAGGAACGCGAGCAGAAGTAATACAATAAGTCCGATACCAATTTTATAAGGATCAAATCTTTCACTGAAAAATTTAAAGATAAAATCGAACTCAAGAAATAGGGTTATTACAATTATTCCCAACATAACAAACATATCAGCCACGCGCTCTGCCACTATGGTACCAAAGGCTTTTTCAAAAGGAATACCTTCATAATTTGTTACGATAGACGCCCTGGAGACCTCGCCGGCTCGTGGGATGGTATAATTGATCAAATAGGCTGCAAACACGGCCATAGCGCTATTGGCAAATCTCAGTTTATATCCCATGGGTTCGATCATATAACGCCAGCGGTATGCTCTTGAAAGATGACTGAGAATACCAAGAAAGACTCCAATGCCTATCCAGGAATAATCAGCATCTTTAAAGTACTGGACCAGCTCGGAGAAGGTGATCTTCGAAATAGAATACCAGACCAGAACGATTCCCAAAACAAGGGGTAGAGTAAGTTTGAGAATAGTTTTAAGCTTGCTGCTCAATGGTCTACTTTAATAGATTTGTATTTTCATCGGGAAAAACCAGTGCCGGTTTGAAGATTTTAGCTTCTTCAATATCCATTATGGCGTAAGTGATCAGGATCAGGGTGTCACCAACAGACACCTTCCTGGCAGCAGCACCGTTTAAAGTTATTTCTCCGCTGCCTCTGGCTCCGGGAATAACATAGGTTTCCAGGCGTTCACCATTATCGTTATTCACGATCTGGATCTTTTCCCCCTGGATTATATTAGCAGCATCCATCAGGTCTTCATCAATGGTCACACTTCCGATATAATTTAAATCGGCACCAGTGACTTTAACCCGGTGAATCTTCGATTTCACAACTTGAATTTGCATAGGGCAAAGGTAATTAATTTAGTGCGATATTATCGATCAGACGGATATCTCCGGCGTAGGCTGCGATAAAAGCACGATAACTTTTTTTCTTCGATTTTCGTTTGACTCGCTTAAGGTTGGAGGCGTCGGCAATAACGAAATATTCAAGATCCAAATACTCGTTTTCAGCAAACTCATCCATCACCCATTTCGTCACCTTATCAGCACTTTTTGTGCCAAACTTTTTCCTGGCCGACTTCAGGGTTTTATAGATAAACGGAGCCGCCTGCCTGTGTATTTCACTTAGCCTCACATTACGCGAACTCATGGCCAGTCCGTCCTCTTCCCTCATGATGTCACAACCCACTACCTTTACAGGCAATGATAAGATTTCTACCAGTTTTTTTATAATCAGCAACTGCTGAAAGTCCTTTTGTCCGAAATAGGCTTTGTCGGGCTTAACAGCATCAAATAATTTACTGACGACCGTAGCTACTCCGTCGAAATGGCCAGTCCTGAATTTACCTTCCATCTCCTGCTCAAGGCCCTTAAAATTAAAATCAATGGCCTTAACCTGCGTATCATATAAGTCATCAACCTCGGGAGAATAAACAATTATATCGTCCTTAGTTATGGTTTCAAGAAGACGAACATCCGTTTCAAGTGTTCTGGGATATTTCTGAAGATCTTCTTTATTATCAAACTGGGTTGGATTCACAAAAATACTGACAACCACCTTATCATTTTCATCCAGGGCACGCCTGACTAATGAAAGATGACCCTGGTGCAATGCACCCATGGTTGGAACAAAGCCAATTTTTTGATTTGAGCGCCTTAGACTATCTAAGGTAACGTCCAAATTTGCTTTTTGTCGAAATACCTTCAAATTCAGCGAAAATTAAACCGTGCAAACATAATATAATACTGCTAATCTGCATAATTTTTGTAGTTTTGCATGTTTTAAAAGGAAACCCTAAGCGGATAGTTTTATGAAAGATAAGAGAATATTGTATGTGTCTTCCGAGGTTGTACCCTACTTACCTGAAACAGAAATCTCTTCGATGTCGTTTGAGGCACCGAGAATGGTTAACAAACAAGGAGGCCAGATACGTATTTTCATGCCGAGGTATGGGAATATTAATGAAAGAAGGCATCAATTGCATGAGGTCATTCGATTATCAGGTATTAATTTGGTGATCAATGATTTAGATATGCCTCTCATTATTAAAGTAGCTTCCATTCCAAAGGAAAGAATCCAGGTATACTTTATCGATAATGAAGAGTACTTCAAGAGAAAAGCCACACTAACTGATGAAGATGGAAATTTGTTTCCAGATAATGATGAAAGAGCTATTTTCTTTGCCAAGGGTGTGATTGAAACCGTTAAAAAGCTGAATTGGGCTCCGGATATCATCCATGTTCATGGCTGGCTGGCTTCACTTCTTCCCTTATATCTTCGTGAATATTATAAGGATGAACCTTTATTTTCCGATAGTAAAATAGTCACTTCTGTTTACAATCAAAGTTTTGATTCGTCGTTAAACAAAGAGATGATCGGTAAAGTTAAATTCGATAATATTGATGATAAGGCTATTGAGGTTTTAGCCGATCCCACTTATGTGAATATCATGAAAGTCGCGGTTGACTATTCCGATGCACTGGTTGTAGGATCAGATGATATTCCTGCCGATCTCAATAAATATTTAAAATCCAGTAAAAAGCCGGTACTGGAATATCACGGACTGGAAGATTTTGCTGAGGCCTATACCGAATTTTATAAATCCCAAGTTTTAAGCTAATAGATACATGACTTTTAAAGGTTATATACGCTCACCTTTCTTTATTGTCACCCTGATCGTACTGGGAATCTTTTCCTGTGATAAAGATTTTGCCAACCTGGGTTCAGATATTATTGGAAATGTCAACTATGGTGCCGGAAATATTACCTATCCGGTCATTACCTTTAATCAGGATGTTGGCCCTGTTCAGTCTAATAATCTACCGGCATACCTGTTAGGATATAATAACGATCAGGTTTATGGAAGTGCAACTACCAGTTTTGTAGGTCAGATCGCTTTATCAGAATATAATGTGACATTCGGCGATAATCCTGTACTGGATTCTGTGGTTCTGTATATCCCATATTTCTCGAGGCTGGTGGAAACCGATGTCGATGGCAATAATACCTATCTCATCGATTCCATTTTTGGCGACAGCCCCATTAAACTATCTGTTTACAAAAACGATTATTTCCTCAGAGGGTTTAATCCTGTAGAAGAGTTTAATGATGTCTTAGAATACTACTCAGATAAAACAACCTCCGATGGATCTTTAATCAATGATCTGGATCTTGAAGGCGAACTGTTATTCGAAACCAATGATTTTGTTCCAAATGAGGAGCAGATCATTCTTACCGAGTATGACGAGGAACTCGATTCCACATCAATTACAAACAGGCTCGCTCCCGGAATGCGTTTCATATTGGATAATCCCAATGAGTTGTGGGAAAGCCTCTTTTTTGAAAAGGAAGGAGAACCCGAATTGAGTAATGAGAGTAATTTTCTGAATCACTTCAGAGGCCTTTATGTCAAAGCAGAAGCTGTTGATGAGAATGGAACGCTTATGATGCTTAACATTGGTTCTAATGCTTCTCTTACGCTCCATTATACCAGTGAGTCTGAAACCACACCGGATGATGGCGGCGACTCAGAAGTGACGACCTCACCGGGAACTGTGACTATGAGTTTTAGTGGTAACCTGGTTAATTTCGTTGATGATACTTTTATTGACATTCCGGATGGTAACCAGGAAGAAGGTGATGAACAGTTATACCTTAAAGGCATACAGGGTAATATGGCGGTTATAAACCTTTTCAATGGTGATGAGGATGGTAACTCTCCTGAACTTGATGATTTTAAATCGAATAACTGGTTGATTAACCAGGCAGAGATCGAATTTTATGTCGATCAGAGTGCGGTTCAGGGTGAAGAACCAGATCGCATCTACATATACAATCTTGAATCGAATGCGCCCCTTATTGATTATATATTAGACCAATCTGTTAGTGCTACCCAGATCAATGCAAAAATCGATCATCTTAAACCCCTGGTTAGAGTTGATGAAGCAGCAGATGGTGAAGGTATTAAGTACAAGATTGAGATCACTGAACATATCAATAATATTCTCTTAAGGGATTCAACCAATGCTAAACTCGGACTGGTTGTTTCCACGAATGTGAATTCTATTGAACCACTTGACCTGCAAAATGAAGTTGGCGCCCTGAGTCGAACCGTGTCCGGGTATTTCCTATCGCCCAGAGGAACCGTTTTATTCGGAAATAATACTTCAGATGAAGACAAACAGGTCAAGCTTAAAATCTATTACACCGAACCTGAAAATTGATTTATTATGTGTGGTATTGTCGGCTATATTGGACATCGCGAAGCGTATCCAATTATCCTCAAAGGCTTAAAACGACTTGAATATCGTGGTTATGACAGTGCAGGAATTGCACTTTATGATGGCAATGATATAAAACTGTCTAAAACCAAAGGAAAAGTAGATGACCTTGAAGCCAGAGTAGCCAAGGAGATTAACACAGAGGGAACCCTGGGAATAGGCCACACTCGTTGGGCCACTCACGGTGTTCCAAACGATGTCAATTCACACCCTCACTATTCGAATTCCGGAGAATTAGTAATTATCCATAATGGAATTATTGAGAATTATGAGCCATTGAAGCAGGAGCTCGAAACCAGGGGTTATGTCTTTAAATCCGATACCGATACCGAGGTTCTGGTTAATCTTATTGAAGATATCAAGAAGAACGAAGATATAATGTTGGGCAAGGCGGTTCAGATCGCTTTAAACCAGGTGGTTGGTGCCTATGCCATAGCTGTATTCGACAGATCAAAACCCAATGAAATTGTTGTGGCCCGACTGGGAAGTCCGTTGGCCATCGGAATTGGAGAAGACGAATTCTTTATTGCAAGTGACGCTTCTCCGTTTATAGAATATACGAACAATGCCATCTATTTAGAAGATGAAGAAATGGCGGTTGTCAGACGTGGGAAAGACGTCAAGATCAGGAAAATTCCTGATGATTCCCTGGTTGATTCCTATGTCCAGGAATTACAGCTGAACCTGGAACAGATTGAGAAAGGTGGTTACCCTCACTTCATGTTAAAGGAGATCTATGAGCAGCCTCATGCAATAGGCGACACCTTTAGAGGAAGGTTGCTTCCGGAAGAAGCGATCATAAAGATGAGTGGTGTTGAAGACAATATGAAAAAGTTTCTCAATGCCAACAGGATCATCATTATTGCCTGCGGAACCTCATGGCATGCCGGCTTGGTTGCTGAATATATTTTCGAAGACCTTGCGAGAATCCAGGTCGAAGTCGATTATGCTTCTGAATTCCGTTACCGTAACCCGGTGATAACCGAAAACGATGTGGTAATAGCGATCTCCCAATCGGGCGAAACGGCCGATACTCTGGCAGCGATAAAACTGGCAAAGTCCAGAGGTGCATTTGTCTTTGGTGTATGTAATGTTGTTGGATCTTCCATAGCGCGTGAAACCGATGCCGGAGCCTACACCCATGCCGGACCGGAAATTGGAGTAGCCTCAACAAAAGCATTTACTACTCAGATTACCATCCTGACCTTGATAGCTTTGCGAATGGCACGAGCAAAAGGGACGATTTCGAGTTCAGACTTCAGACATCATATGATAGAGCTTGAAATGATTCCCGAAAAGGTTGAAATAGCACTAAAGTCGGATGCTCTGGTCAGTCAGATTGCAGATATTTACAAAAATGCCAAAAACTTCCTTTACCTGGGGAGAGGGTATAATTTTCCGGTAGCTCTGGAAGGTGCTTTAAAATTAAAGGAGATCTCATACATACATGCCGAAGGCTATCCTGCTGCCGAAATGAAGCACGGCCCCATCGCTTTGATCGATGAGAATATGCCAACAGTGGTCATTGCAACTAAGAAGGGACATTACGATAAAATTGTAAGTAATATCCAGGAGATAAAATCACGGAGCGGTGTGATCATTGCTATTGTCACCAAAGGTGACGTCACCGTGAAAGAATTGGCTGACCATGTCATTGAAGTTCCTGAAACCCTGGAGTGTCTGGCTCCTTTATTGACGACCATTCCTCTTCAACTTTTGTCTTATCATATAGCAGTATTGCTTGGTAAAAATGTAGACCAACCGAGGAATTTAGCCAAGTCGGTTACCGTCGAATAAAACTGCATTTACGGTAAATAATTTTTCGAATTTAAGGGTTTAAACAGCATCAATTCTTAGGGCTCTTTCGCAGCTATTACCTCATTTTATTTGAGGTACAGACACTTTATTTCCCATATAATTATTTATATTGCTCGTTAAATAAATTAACTAATACCCAAAATGAGAACTATAGCAAAGATTTTTTTGTTGTTAGGTTGCGTATACTCCTATGCGCAAACTACAATTAGCGGTACTGTAAAGGATGATACCGGACAACCGCTGCCTTCTGCAAATATCATTGTAGTTGGAACCTCCCAGGGAACAGTCGCCGATTTTGACGGAGGCTATATCCTGACTGTCGATCTGTCACCTCCATTTCAGATTCAGGCCAGCAGCATTGGCTTTGAAACAGTAGTGAAAGAAGTAACCACAAACCCTCAAACCATAGATTTTATTTTGAATGAGGGAACAGAATTAGATGAGGTCGTTATTTCTGCCTCACGGACTCCCGAACGTATTTTTGAATCGCCGGTTACGGTTGAACGATTCGGACTAAAAGAAATTAAAACTACCGCAAGTGCCGATTTCTACGGCGGCCTTGAAAACCTCAAAGGTGTTGATATCAACACAAATAGTTTAACTTTTAAGTCGGTGAACACAAGAGGTTTTGCCACTTTCTCTAATACGCGTTTTATGCAGTTGGTAGACGGAATGGACAACTCCACTCCTGCTCTGAACTTCCCTATCGGTAACCTGGTCGGGATGATCGAAACCGATGTGCAAAGCGTAGAATTACTTCCGGGATCAGCCTCGGCGCTTTATGGAGCGAATGCCTTTAATGGTATTCTCTTTATGAGAAGTAAAAGTCCGTTTGACCATACCGGAATTAGCGGATTTTACAAACAGGGAATCACTTCCCAGGAAGCTACAGGTGACAATACTTATAGAGACTTCGGAATACGTGCCGCCCATAAATTCAGTGAAAAGTTTGCGGCTAAGGTTAACTTTGGCTGGTTAAAAGGAACCGATTGGGGTGCGACCAGTGAAGTCGATAAAAATTC
>JABDPU010000014.1 GCA_013042625.1 Flavobacteriaceae bacterium
CTTAAATCATGTTTGATAATAATCAATTACTTCGTTTTACAACAGCAGGCAGCGTGGACGATGGGAAAAGCACCCTTATCGGACGTTTGCTCTACGACTCTAAATCTATTTTTGAAGATCAACTACAAGCTGTAGAGAGCACGAGTAAAAGAAAAGGCCATAATGGGGTAGACTTAGCATTGTTCACAGATGGATTAAGGGATGAACGAGAACAAGGTATCACAATTGACGTTGCCTATCGTTATTTCACAACCCCCAAGCGAAAGTTTATAATTGCCGATACCCCGGGCCATATTCAATATACCAGGAATATGGTAACTGGCGCTTCCACAGCGAACGCTGCCATTATCCTTGTTGACTCGAGAGCAGGAGTGATAGAACAGACCAGAAGACATGCATTCATTGCCTCCCTGCTCCAGATTCCGCATATCATTGTTTGTATTAACAAGATGGATTTAGTTGAGTTTAAACAAGAGGCATATAACAAAGTTATAGAGCAGTTCGAAGAGTTTTCTTCTAAACTTCTTGTCCGCGACATACGATTTATACCTATTAGTGCCTTAGAAGGAGATAATGTGGTTAACAGATCGGAAAAGATGGACTGGTATAAAGGGGCACCTTTGCTCGACACGCTCGAAACCATGCACATTAGTAGCGATATCAACAAGATCGACGGAAGATTTCCCGTGCAGACTGTTCTAAGGCCACAAAGCGAAAAACATCGTGATTATCGCGGTTATGCAGGACGTATTGCCAGCGGAATCTTCAGAGTTGGTGATGAGATATTAGCAATGCCGTCTGGATTCACCTCCAGGATAAAATCATTAGACACCATAGAAGGCAGTTTAGATGAAGCCTATGCGCCTATGTCGATTTCAATGACTCTTGAAGATGATATTGATGTGGGACGAGGTGATATGATTGTTAGGTCGAACAACAAACCCGAGGCCAGCCAGGACCTGGAAATGATGATGTGCTGGTTGCATGATAATCCCGCAAAGCCCAGGGGTAAATATCATATTAGGCATACTTCCAATGAACAAACCGCAATGATCAAGAAGGTAATCTATAAGTTCAACATCAACACTTTTGAGCGAGACACGGACGACAAAGAATTACGCATGAATGATATATGCAAGGTAAAACTTCGGACAACCAAGCCATTAATGATCGATTCATATAGAGAAAATCGCGCAACGGGAAGTGTGATCTTAATAGATTCAGACACGAACGAGACTGTTGCGGCAGGAATGATAGTCTAAAGAAATTCAGTGTATTATGAGAAGATTAATAGGAATAATATTAGTATCAAGCCTTGTGTTATCAGCATGCAAGAATGAAGCTAAAGAGCCTGAAAACACAGAGCCTGTTATCGAGGAAAGCGCCCCGAAAAAATTGGTAGTCAACTTTAAGTTTAAAACCGATAAGTACGATACATTTAGGATCATGTTGGATAATGTAGAGGTAGATGATTTACAAAAGAAGAATATTCACATTTTTGAAAATGTGATGCCATCATCAGGAACAGACGAAATTTCTGCGGTTTTTGATGAAGGGAACATTTCCAATATACTTAAGGTTAGTCTCGGCAACAAAGAAACGAAGGAAGTAGAATTAGTCGGGTTTTCATTGACCTATGGAGAGAAACACCGCGAGTGGTCAACCGCATCAGATTATAACAAATTCCTGATATTCAATAAGTTCATCCAAAGAGACACTTCAAGCTTGATTTTAAAGACGCAGAGAGTCGAAGGAAAGCTTAATCCGGTTATTGTTGTAAAAAGACCTGTGCTAAATGAACTCATGACGGAATAATTGCCTGGAGATGGAGATGCATCCATGAAAAAACAAAAACAGAATCCCTCAATACGGAACCTCATACCTGCATCATTACAGAGGGTCTTCGGCGACTTCGACTTCAATGAGATTATTCAGAAAGGATTTTCTTATATGCTCATAAGAGGGATTGGCCTTATCAGCAGCTACGCTTTTACGGTTTATGTCACAAAAACTTTTGGCGCATCAATTTTTGGCCTGTTCTCAATTGCAGTCTCGATCTTTATGATCATGAGCATTGTTGGAAAGTTGGGCCTGGACATGCACCTGGTTAAATACTTTTCTATTGAAACCAATCTGAATGATGTAGGGCTGTTTTACAGAACAATTTTAAAATCCCTTATTGTTGCTTCGCTGATAAGCTGGATGATTTTTATTTTCCGCTTCGAAATAGCAGAAAATGTGTTCGAAAATCCGAAACCCGGTTTCGTCCCCTATCTCAACTGGATACTTCTGAGCATCCCGCTTTGGTCGATAACTCTTATCTGTTCCAGTGTGTCCAGAGCTCAAAAGAATATCAAATGGTTTTCTTTTATCAGTTTAGTAAGTCGATTTGTATTCAGCCTTTTAGCGCTCTATGTATTGCTTAATATTAACCATGCTCCAATTGAGGTGGCAAAAGCACATTTTTATGGAGTTTTGATTACAGCTGTTTTGGCCCTGGCGCATACGGCCTATAACCTCAAGGTATTCCGACTGACCTCTCAAACGAATTCATGGCAATTTTTAAATAAATCCTTACCAATGATGCTGTCATCCTCTGTTTTGATTTTGTTAGGATGGATGGACACCTTCGTTATGGGTGTTTACGAAACCGACAGCAATGTTGGGATTTATAATGTTTGTGTTAAAGTAGCCACTTTTACAACTTTCACTCTTTTAGCCATAAACTCTATTCTGGCGCCTAAAATTGCAAAGTGCTTTTATGAAAATGAAGTTGAAAAATATAAAAGGCTGATTCGATTTTCCACTAAACTTAATTTTATTGTCAGCTCTATTGTAATCGCTCTCATATTAATTTTCAACAAACCAATTTTAAAGATATTTGGAGATGAGTTTGTTTCCGGCACAATGATTTTAATCATTTTATGCTTGGGTCAGATGATAAATTCTTTTAGTGGCTCGGTTGGAGTTATCCTTCAAATGATAGGGAAACAAATGGTGCATCAAAATTTCGTTCTCATGGCGTTGGCCATTAACCTGGTCTTAACCCTGGCCCTCACTCCACTTTATGGCGGGATTGGAGCGGCAGTTGCCACAGTTATTGGAATGGCATTCTGGAACCTGGGATGTGCTATATATTTGAAAAGAAAATTGAATATTACATCTTACTTTAACCCGTTCAAATTCTGATGTAATGACAGGCACGAATTCCATAGACTTCTTTCTTGTTGGTGCTGCCAGATGCGGCACAACATCACTTTATGAAAACCTTAATTTGCATCCCCAAATATTCTTGCCGCCGGTAAAAGAACCAAACTATTTTTCGGATGTAGAATCACCCCGCTTTGATGATTATGAGCCTCCAGAGGACGGAAAACCGTATCACACTAAAATCATAAATTCAAGTGAGGTTTATGATGGGTTGTACAAGGGCGCTCTTCCCAATCAGCTAAAAGGTGATACGAGCCCTTCTTACTTATGGGACCTGAATAGCGCGAAACGCATATTTGAACATAATCCCAAGGCGAGGATACTGATTAGTCTTCGTAATCCCGCCCAACGCGCTTTCAGCCACTATATCATGAATTATTTTACAGGTTCTGATGAGAGTAGCAGCTTTGAAAAAGCACTTAAAGCTCCTGAAAACCCAATGTGGGGTGGCTGCAATCTATATCTCGATATGAGTAGGTATTATCATCAGGTAAAAGAATATTATGACCTTTTTCCTAAGGAACAGATTATGATCATTCTATATGAAGACTACATCAGCGATATTGAGGGTGAAATGGAAAGGATCTATAAGTTTCTGGGAATTGATCACTCCGATCTGATGATTGAAACAGAAAGAAAAAATGAGATCAAAACCATAAAGAATCTGAAACTGCTCAACCTGTTCAGAAAGAACTGGCTAAGAAAGCCGTTAAGCCGATTGATCAGCCAGGAAAGAATTGAAGCCATCAAAAGGAGATTCTTTGAATCTGATAAACCCAAGGACAGCCTGTCTAAGGAGATGGAGCATGAATTGATGAAAGAATTTCAGGACGACGTTCTCCAATTAAGCAACTTGATTGGGCTCGACCTGAATAAGAAATGGAATTGATTTTCTATTCGGGGAAAGCATATCCGAATTTGTCTATTTCCCAAGCGTAACGGTCGTAAACCAACTGCCTGGATTTTTCAGAATAATAATCTTTTACCTCCTTTTTCCGTTTCCTGACATTCTTCTTAACCACTTTAAGATTATTGCTATAATCAAGGTTTAATTCCTTGAATAATTGAGGAATTTCCTCCTTAAAACGCTCCAGTTGAATGATCTGGTCTACGAGTACTGTGCCGTTCTCATCGCTGATAAAGTTCTTAAGCGAATAGGTGCCGTACATCCTCCAGCGATCTGAATTCTTACCGCCTCCGCCTTTTCCTGAAGGACTTGTTGATTTCAACCACAGATAAAACGGGGGTTTTACAGGCCATTTTCTGAAGATCATTTCATACAGTGAAACCAGTCGGTTGAAAGGATTTCTTACACAGACAATTTTGTAATATGAATCATAGTCAAAACCGCGCTCGGTGAATATTTTTTTAACTTCAACAGGCCTGATATGTGAATAAAACGGGTTTTTCTCAGTGGTCTCTTTAAAGGAAACATCCAGTACGTCTGAGTAAGGTGTTAACATTTCCCTCAAACTTTCAGAGCCTGTTTTGGGGTTACTAAAAAATATAAACTTATTTTCGTGTGAAATACGCATTTTGCCTGAGAGGATGATTTAAATTCAGGCCTCAAAGATATTAATAAAGAGTTTTTAATGTCGCAAAATATTTATAAAGCTTGTCTTTTTTTACTGGTCGTTTCGCTTTCAACCTACTCTATTGAATTATCATTTTTAGTG
This sequence comes from Flavobacteriaceae bacterium, assembly GCA_013042625.1. GTDB lineage: Bacteria > Bacteroidota > Bacteroidia > Flavobacteriales > Flavobacteriaceae > SHLJ01. The sequence continues at coordinate 4,887 of JABDPU010000014.1, forward strand.
GCCTTCCTTGTCATGGGATTATCGTTTTCAGCCAAGCTGAATAATGCCCTTATCATAATTGTATGCTTGTTGTTCTTTTTAAATCTTACTGGCCTCATATCTTCCTATTCCTTAGACTATCCATTATATGACACCCTTAAAGATGCGATTTACTACATAAGGCCGCTTATAATATTACTGGCCAGCTATTTTGTTATTAAGCGAATAAAGTCCAAAGAAACGGTCTTCAAAATAGTTATACTCATCGGGTTATTCTATGCGGTCAAGCATTTGACTGCTATTGTGATGAATATTGGCAACATTGATTCTTATGTATACCTGAGGTCACTTGGCGGCAAACAAAACCATATTGAAATGGTCTCCCTGGTATTTCTGTTATTTTCACCATATAAGAAAATTTTTAAGAGGTACAGGTCATTAATAATATTCTTAATTTCCATTTCGTTCGTGCTTTATTTATCGCGTGTGATGTTCATCATGCTTTTCATTTTCTTTCTGGGTTATAAGGGGTATCTCTTCTTAAATGTGAGGATAGTGAAAAGCCTGGTTGTGTTAGCTTCAATTTCACTATTGCTGGGAGTTGTATTATCGAGCGTTGAAACCAACAGGGACTCTACAGGAATTAAGGCTTTTATTTATAAAACCCAGAACAGTTTTGTTGAGCTGTTCGAACCATTCGATAAGGATCTGATCTTACAGGACAGGCGATCACTTTGGGAGCACTGGCGAGCGTATGAAGCCCAAATGGCCATTGAGATGCTCCAGGAGAATGGGATTAAAGCATGGGTTATGGGCATGGGATATGGCCCGCCAATTGAATTAGGAACATGGGTGAAATTAGACGGCAAACGCTATACAGCCGTACCTTCCATTCATAATGGATTTATTTTTGTTCTTTTCAAAACAGGTATTATCGGATTGATGTTTTATACCTTATTTTTGTTCTTTGTATTCTTTAATTACCAGGAATTGATCTACAGAAAAAACCCGAATGTTTACAATAAGCTCCTTGTTGCCACCAGCGTTTATATGATACTCAATAGTTTTGTCATAACCGGGATATTCAGGCCTGGCGAATATTCTGTTTTCTTACTAGGTGTCTTTATAGCCCTCAGGTCAAAAAGCTTTAATGCTTATTCGGGGTTGAATGAATCAAAAAAGAATTTAAGTCCGGATAATGGTTAAACTGCTTGTTGACGCACATACATTTGATGAGACACATCAGGGAATACGATCCTTCCTAAAAGGTATTTATTCGGCGATTGATTTCACAGAGGAAGAGGTTGAAGTGATTCTCGCGGCCAACGATATCGAAAACCTGAAAAAGGAATTTAAAGATCAGAAATCCTTTAAATACGTCAAACTCAAATCAAAGAACAAATACATCAGGCTGGCCTATGAGATTCCGAAGCTAATTCGCCATCATAAAATAGACTTTGCGCACTTCAATTATTTCTTGCCCCTATTTTTATCGAAGCGCTGCAAGTATATAGTCACTATCCATGATGTGCTTTTTATAGACTTTCCTGAATTTTTCCCTTTAAAATACAGGATTATAAATGGTTTCATGTATCGACGATCTGCACACAAGTCGAGCATTCTTACTACGGTATCGAGATATTCAGCTGAACGTATACGTGAATGTTTCAAAACCGATGATAAAACCATTCATGTCATTCCAAATTCTGTTGGCGAGTATTATTTTGAAGACAGAGACAAGGAGGCTGACAGAGACTATATGAAAGCGAAATATGGCCTGGGGAATTACATGCTTTATGTGAGCCGTATAGAACCCAGGAAAAACCATGCGATGATACTAAAGATATTCATGGAGCAAAAACTATGGGAGCAGGACATGAAAATGGTGTTCATTGGCAATGAAAGTCTTGAAAGCAAAGAACTAACAGAGCTAATGGCTCAGATTAAAGACCATTCGGCCGATAGTGTCGCAATTTTTGAAAATGTAAGCAATGAAGAATTGGTTAAATTTTATAATGCTGCCAGACTATCTGTATTTTTGTCTTATTGTGAAGGTTTTGGCATACCGCCACTTGAAAGTGGAGTTTTAAAAACACCAACACTATGTTCACGGGCCACTGCTATGATGGATTTTGATTTTTTTGAAGAATATTTGGTAGACCCTGACGATAAAGATCTAATCAAGAACAAAACATTAGAGATTCTTGACAACCCGGACAGCGTGGAATTGAAGCGACGGATGGTGGAAATAGCCGATGCGATAAAAGAACGTTACAATTGGAAAAAATCAGCTAAAAAATTTAAAAATAGCTTGCTTGATAAGGTATGAAATGCTTAAGTTGCTTAATATTGCAGACGAGAAAAAACAACAAGAGAAACCCTACAGCAGGATTAAGAAAAAGATAAAACCTCAAATAAAAGTCAGATGATAAATTTTGATTATTTAGAAAAGAATAAAGAGGCGTTGCGTACAAAATATCTGACCAACGAGCCCTTTTCCCACCTGATAATTGATGATTTCTGTGATGCGGAAAAATTAAATGCCCTAAGAGATGAAATTCCGGAATTGACCAATAAGAGCCGGGATTATGTTTTTGCCAATAACAAATTTGAAAAATCAAATTATAAGGAACTCGGATCGCTTTTTGAAGAGATTTATGAAGATTTTCGATCCGATCGATTTAATGATTTTCTCAGTTATATCGCCTGCAAAAAGGTTTTTGTAGATCCAAAAAATCATGGTGGTGGAATTCACCAGGGGAAGAAAAACAGTTTTCTTGATATGCACCTTGACTTCAATTATCACCCGCTTAACAAGAACTGGTACAGGCAGATGAATTTGCTTCTTTACCTCAACAGGGATTGGAAAGAAGAATATGGCGGCCATCTCAAAATTGAAGATTTACGAACAGGGGATAAAAATGAATTGAGTGTTCCATTTAACAGGCTTATTATCCAGGAGTGTGGCCCATATACGCTTCATGGTTATGATATGACGTCTTTTCCTGAAGGAAACTACAGAACCTCCATCGCAACCTATGCTTACACCATTCATAATAAGTTGATGGAGAAACCGAGAACGACAGATTGGGTGCCAAGTGAAGACGCCTCTCCGTTGAAGAAGTTTATGGCAAAGCACTATGATAGTGCCGTTAAGATTAAAAACAAATTCTTCGGAAGCGGCACCGCTAAAAACCAGTAATATTGAAAATTGCAATATTAGGCACAAGGGGTATTCCTAATTATCATGGTGGCTTTGAGCAATTTGCCGAGTTTTTTTCTGTATTTATTGCCGATGAGGGTCATGAGGTCTATGTATATAATTCAAGCACCCACCCATACCAGGAATCTAAATTTAAGGGTGCTAATCTCATTCATTGTTATGATCCTGAAGAAAAGATGGGAACGGTCGGCCAGTTTGTCTATGATTTAAACTGTATCAGGGATGCCCGAAAACGCAAATTCGACCTTATCCTGCAACTGGGATACACCAGCAGCTCTGTTTGGGGCTGGTTTCTCCCTAAGGATTCAATTGTAGTGACCAATATGGACGGATTGGAATGGAAACGCTCCAAATATTCCAAACCGGTAAGAAGGTTTCTTAAATACGCTGAAAAACTTGCTGTAAAAACCAGTGATTACCTCATAGCAGATTCAATCGGAATACAGGAATACATCAAGATCACCTATGAAAGGGATTCTGAATATATCGCTTATGGAGCGTCTCTCTTTAAACAACCAGACCCTGGAGTGCTCGCCGAATACGATGTAAGGGAAGGGGAGTACAATATGCTGATCGCCCGCATGGAGCCGGAAAATAATATCGAGACCATTCTGGACGGCGCCATGCTCTCTGAAAAAAAGACCCCGTTCCTCGTCATTGGCAAGAATGATGTCAATCCTTTTGGGAGATATCTGACCGATAAGTTTAAAAACAGCCACATCAGGTTTTGCGGTGGCATCTATAACCTGGAACACCTCAATAATCTGCGATATTACTCGAATTTATATTTCCACGGCCATTCGGTTGGGGGCACCAATCCATCTCTTTTGGAAGCTATGTCTTCCAACGCGTTCATTGTGGCCAATGACAATGTATTTAACAAGTCGATCCTAAAGAATAATGCGCTCTATTTCAAGAGTAAATCTGATGTTTCAAATATTATCGAAAACACTCAGAAAAGCGACCATCCCGAATTCCTCGTTAACAATACCAAATCCATTCAGAATAATTACAATTGGGAGTTAATCAATACTAAATATTTGTCCTATCTTTTGAATTGTGTCAGCAATTAGATCAATATTAAGTGATTCCGGAAAGACCTATGCTCTGCTCATCGGACTTTTTCTGTCACTCTTGTTTCTGGGGACAGCTTTTAGCAGTATTACATTAGCCGTTTTAAGCACTTATAGCGCCTGGCAAATCATCAGGAATAAACATGTCCCGGGTTTTGAATGGAGCATGTTGTTGCCCATACTGCTTTATGGAATTTATGTGACATCAATTATCTGGACCATAAATCCTGAGCTGACTCATAGGGGTCTCGGACGCAC
>JABDPU010000021.1 GCA_013042625.1 Flavobacteriaceae bacterium
ATTGCCGGTCCGACGGTCTCGTCTCCATCATGAAACTTCGAGTCAGCAATATCATGTAAGAGTGCTCCCAGTGCTACGATTTCCAAATTGGCCTCTTCATTGTGGGCGATATTAAGGGCATTGTTCAGGACACGATGTGTATGAAACCAGTCATGTCCGGCCTCGGCATCTGCTAATTTCTTCTTAACAAACCCGATGGTCGATTTAATCAGGGAAGAATCAAGAATGGGATATTTGGTCATGAATTTGTTTTTCAATTTGATCAATTTGCTGCGATAGTTTATCAGCTTTTATTGTTTGAGGCTGATGGACCATCAACTTGATATGCGCTCCCAAACCCATAGGGAATTTACCATATTTCAGAGTTTTCCAGGAATTCTCAATGCTTAAAGGAACGACAATAGCCTCGGGAATTTTATTCATCAGTGTTTCCAGGCCTTTGCGTTTAAATGGTTTTGGGTTACCGTCCCTGCTCCTGGTGCCTTCGGGGAAAATTACGGCAGCCCAGTTGTTTTGATCAATGCGATCTGCAAAATCTGATATGGCTTTTATAGATTGTCTTGGATCTTTCCTGTTAATAAGAACCGAACCACCATGCCTTAGGTTAAATGAAACGCTTGGGATGCCCTTACCCAGTTCCTTTTTACTGATGAACTTCGGATGATGTCTTCGCAGGAACCAGATTATTGGAGGAATATCATTCATGCTTTGATGATTGGATACTATGATTATCGGTTTTCCCTTCGGAATGTCAAACGCATTTTTAAAGGAATATCGGGTGCCCAAAATATGCATGCAGGCCATTAATCCGAGATTAAGGTAATCGACACTCTTCTTATGCGCCTGGTAACCGAATACATGGATTGAAATCCACTGGATGGGATGAAATATAACCAGCGTTAATCCGAAGAATACAAAATATATTAGGCTTAAGGGATATGCAAAAATCTTCAGCATGATGCCGTAAAATTAAACATAAAAAAACCACGCCAAAGCGTGGTTTATATTTTATTCTGGTGTCCTAACAATACTCGTTGTAGGCGTCCATAAGGTTCTCTGCTATCATTTCTGCAGGACGGCCTTCAATATGGTGTCTTTCCAACATATGGACCAATTCCCCATCCTTAAACAGCGCCATACATGGTGAACTGGGAGGGAAAGGTATCATATGCTCTCTTATTTTGTCAGTAGCTTCTCGGTCTACACCTGCAAATACAGTAACCAATTGATCCGGTCTTTTTGTATTCTGAAGGCTAAATCGTGCTCCGGGGCGTGCATTAGCTGCCGCACATCCACAAACCGAATTTACTACCACCAATGTGGTTCCTGGTTTTGATAAAGCTTGTTCAACATCATTCACCGTATGTAATTCATCGAAACCTATATTGGTCAGGTCCTCTCGCATCGGTTTTACCAATTCTGCTGGATACATAATTCAGTTTTTAAGATTATGGCCACAAAGATAGGTAATTGTGTAACATATTTAACGAGCGAACAACTAACAAATGTTATATTTACCCATAATTAAAATCTATAGTATTCATGAGTGTTTCCAAGTGGATTGGAGCTGGAATCGGATGGTCATTCGGAGGCCCGATCGGAGCCATAATCGGAATGGCTTTAGGCAGTCTGATCGATGCGATTTCCAAGGGAGAGCAAAATCCATTACTAGGCCAGGGGCAGTCAAGACCTCAACAAAGAAGACGCCCACAAAGGCAGGCCAGGCGACCACAATATAAAACTCAATCCGGTGATTTTGAGGTTAGCCTATTGGTTTTGGCCTCGGTGGTGATTAAAGCAGATAATCACCAGGATCAGCGTGAATTGGATTTTGTCAGGCAGCAGTTTGCGAGTATGTATGGGAAACAAAGAGCCAATCACGCCTTTAAGCTGTTCAAGAATATCAATAAGCAGAACGTATCAACACGCCAGGTTTGTCTGCAGATCAAACAAATGATGGATCATCCTTCAAGACTTCAACTCCTTCATTTTTTATTTGGAATAGCCAAGGCGGACGGCTTTGTAACCGAAAAAGAAATCAAGCAGATTTTTACTATTTCTGGTTATATCGGTATCAGTAATAAGGATTTCGAGAGCATCAAAGCCATGTTCTACAAGAAAAAAGACTTCGCCTATAAAATCCTGGAAATTGACAAATCGGCGACCGACGATGAGGTCAAAAAAGCTTACCGGAAAATGGCAAAGAAATATCATCCTGATAAGGTCGTCCACCTTGGTAAAGAACACCAGGAAGGTGCCGAAGAGAAGTTCAGGCAGGTACAGGAAGCCTATGAAACCATTCAGAAAGAAAGAGGGTTTTAATGCCGCAACAAACACTTTCCATTAAACCTAAAGCTGTCATTTTCGACATGGATGGTACCATTGTCGATAATATGGAGGTCCATATTGAAACCTGGCTCATCTTTATTCGTCAACACGGCTTGAATATGGATCGAGACAGCTTTCTCGATCGCATGCATGGCAATTTAAGAGAGATCATTTCTAAGGTTTTTGAAATTCATCCCGATGATCCGAAGGTTATGGAATTAGGCCAGGCCAAAGAACAATTTTACCGGGATACATACAGGGGCAATATTTTGGAGATTGAAGGATTTACACACACCCTGAGGAAGTTATATGATTCGGGTGTTCAATGTGCTTTAGCTACCATGGGTGATACACCTAATATAGATCTGGTTGTTGATGAACTCAAGGTCAGGCCGTTGTTTCATACCATAATAGGAGGGCACCAGGTTAGCCAGGGAAAACCTCACCCGGAGATATTCAATATGGCCTTGGAACGACTTGGACAAAAACCTGACGACTGCGTTGTCATCGAGGATTCGATTTCAGGTGTTGAATCGGCCAGAAATGCCGGAATTCCGGTTGTGGGAATTACCACAACACATCCTTCAGAAGTGCTTTTAGATGCCGGATGTTATTATACCATTGACAACTATTCTAATCCGGAATTATTCGGATTAGGGCATCTTTAAAACCATTTTAGTTTAAGGTATATCGAACACCTAAGAAAAGTCTTCTTCCCTGGTTTGGGCCATAGACATAGGATGGATCAAAGGTGAGGGCATATGGATTATCTGCTGTTGGGATGACATCTCCGTTTGAATCAAACTGAACATTTTCATCGAAGGGATCATCAGCCCGGGCAATTATAAATGGATTGCCGCGATTAGGCGTCCAGTTCAGCAGGTTTTTAATGCCACCGTAAATCTCAATATTTTTAAATCCATCATAGGTAGCTTGTATATTTTGGATACTCCAGGTTGGAGAATATTCTGATCTGGGATCGAGGGCCCCCAATAGAGGTAAACGCATCGGCCCATAGATATTTCCGGTATAATCGATAGTAAGATTCGTAGCGTAATTCTTATATGAAGCTCCCCAGGTTCCCATAAAACTTTCAGTCAGAATCTGCTGCCTCGATTCTCCATCTTGTGTTTGGTCAACATCCTGCAGGGTAACGCCGGCCATAAACTTTATTCCGCTGGCTATAGTAGCATCAATGTTTAAACTAACGCCCCTGCTTTGAGCTTTTCCATCCAGGTTAGCATAAATGATCTGGTTTGGATTCGTATCGTAATCAGGAAGAATAACGTTGGAGAAATAGGTATACCAGGCAGAAGCTTCCAGGCTGATGATCATCCCCTTTTCCGTAAAAAACTTCCGGAGATAATTGAGGTTTACATTTATCGATCGTTCGGGTTTTAGCTGTTCTTCAATGAGGACTTCACGTGACCCTGTAACTGCCGCATGGTCTTCCGTAAATAAATTAACCACTCGAAAACCGGTTCCTGCATTTAGCCTTATCACATCCTGATCAGATGGTTTGAATTTATAGGCTAGTCTCGGCGTAAAAATATTGCCATGCCTCTTATCATAGTCGTAGCGGGCTCCCAGCAACATTTCATGCCTTCCTCCTAATGAGAACTCATCCTGGATAAAAATTGAAGGGATGACAACTTCTTCTGAATTCACCGTGGCAGGCGTATTGTCGTTATAATAATTATATCGGGCTGCCGCCCCCAGCAGAAGATTATGTTTGCCCAGGGATTTGTCCCAGCTGAACTGCCCGAATCCAATTCTCTGTTTAGCCAGGTAAGGCATATTACCATATACCGAATTTTGATCATGGTCGGTAAAGGAAAATTGCAGCATCATTTTTTCGGAAACAGGTAGCTGATAATGGCCTAAGACTTCAAACCGACGTGTATAAATACTTTCACCATATATTTGATCACCTCCCCTGAATTCGGGAGACCATTGCATCTCCCCTCCCCATCGGTCCTCATAAAAGAATCGACCGGCCAAAGAAAATTTGCGATTCTCCTTACGTTTAAAATCCCATTTTTGAAAAATTGATAACCGATCTTGAAGAGTCAGGTCTGTAAAGTTATCGTTGTTATTGTCGATTGGGTTGCTGTAGTTAAAGTAGTTAATTCCAAAAAGTAAATTTGTATTTGAACCTACTGTCGTTTTAAATCCGACATCTGCATTGATCTCTCCCCAGCCTGAACCAAAGGTATCGACAAAAGCCCTCGGGGCATTTTCCGGGATTTTAGTAATGATATTGATCAATCCGCCTACGGCTTCACTGCCGTATAAAGATGAAGCCGGACCTTTAACAATCTCAACCTGTTCGATTAATGAATTCGGTATGCCTGAGAGGCCATAAACAGTTGAAAGCCCACTCACAATAGGCATACCATCAATGAGTACCATGGTATAGGGACCTTCCAGTCCGTTGATATGAATATCACCTGTGTTGCACACCTGGCAATTGATCTGTGGTCGGACCCCGTTAACATTCTGAAGGGCTTCGAAAATATTAGCCGTAGGGTTCTTTTTGAGGAAAGTTGGTGAATATACTTCAACAGGAACCGGACTTTCTAATCGTGAAATGGCTTTTAAAGTTCCACTAACAACAACCTCATCCAGCATGTCGGCCTCGTCGAGCCTGAAATCAACTACGATGTCTTTTCCTAAAATAGAAACAGACTGTTTTATAGTTTTCAGACCGCTGAAAGTTACAACAGCCGTATATGTTCCACTTTCTAAATCGGAAATAACATATCGTCCGTTATCATCAGTGGATGCACCCTTTGTCGTGCCTTCAATTAAAATATTGGCATAGGGAAGAGGGAAGCCATTAGATGTTACTGAACCACTCATTTGCTGAGCAGTTGCAATAATGCCATACAGGCCGAAAAACAGAATTAAGACTCTGCTCATTTAGAATGAATTTAAACAAAGGTAAAAATATTTTTAGGCAAGTCTAAAATTTATTGTTAAATTAGCCATATGTCATTTACCAGGAGTGTAGAAAACTACTTAAAGGCCATCTACCATTTGAGTGATCATGGCGTCTCGAAAGTAAGCACAAATGCCATTGCCAGACGCTTGAAGACCAAGGCCTCATCTGTTACGGACATGATCAAAAAGCTATCCGACAAGAAGTTAGTGGTTTACAAGAAGTACCAGGGCGTGCATTTGACTGACTCAGGAAAGGAAGTAGCCGTAAGAATCATTCGGAAGCATCGTTTGTGGGAGGTTTTTCTTGTAGAAAAGTTGAATTTTGCATGGGATGAGGTTCATGATATTGCCGAACAGTTAGAGCATATAGAATCAGAAAAACTCGTTGATCGGCTTGACGAATTCCTGGAGTTTCCATCACATGATCCGCATGGTGACCCAATTCCCGATAAATGGGGTGAGTTCAAACCCTCAAAGAAAGTTGTATTATCGGATGTTGATGCTGGCGCTATCTGTTTCTGTGTTGGGGTCATTGATTCCTCTGCGAAATTCCTGAGATACCTGGACAAAAATGGTATTGCATTGGGCACCCAACTCAAGGTGGTTTCCAGGGAGGAATTCGATAAGTCTATGACAATAAAGACCAAAGGTAATACCATGACGATCTCTAAATTGACCGCAGATAATTTGTACGTAATAATCAACTAAATCTAATGGAAGGAATATTAAATTATTTTGAATCTATTGATCCTATTCTCGGAGCGCTTTATGCCTCCTTATTTACATGGGTATTAACGGCGGCCGGAGCGGCATTGGTGTTCTTTTTCAGAGGAATGAACCGTGCCCTTCTTGATGGTATGTTGGGATTTACAGGTGGAGTCATGGTCGCAGCCAGTTTCTGGAGTTTGCTGGCACCAGGCATTGAAATGAGCCCCGGAGAAGGATTCGTAAAAGTTATTCCTGCGGCGGTCGGATTTGCTCTTGGCGCACTATTCATCTATGGTTTAGATAAGGTCTTACCTCACCTCCACATCAATTTTAAAGACAGTGAAAAAGAGGGCGTCAAAACTCCCTGGCATAGAACGACATTATTGGTTTTGGCCATTGCATTACATAACATTCCAGAAGGATTGGCAGTGGGTGTTCTTTTTGGAGGAGTTGCCGCAGGGATGCCCGAGGCTACAATTGGTGGCGCTGTTGCTTTGGCCCTTGGAATTGGCATTCAGAATTTCCCGGAAGGGTTGGCCGTTTCCATGCCATTGCGGCGTGAAGGCGTGAGCAAGTTTAAAAGTTGGTGGTATGGACAATTATCAGCGATTGTTGAGCCGATTTCCGCAGTAATTGGAGCCGTTGCAGTTACCTTTTTTACACCATTACTACCTTATGCCCTTGCATTTGCAGCCGGTGCAATGATCTTCGTGGTGGTTGAAGAGGTGATTCCCGAAACCCAACGTGACAAGTTTACCGACATTGCTGTTTTGGGCTTTATCGGTGGTTTTATTGTGATGATGACCCTTGATGTCGGATTGGGTTAACATATGGTAATCCATAGAACACCTTTAAGTCATCATTCTCCCATCAACGCATAACCTCCCTTGATGAGGAACTGTGATTCTGAGTTTAATGCTTCATTCTCCTGAAATGAAACAAAGTTTTCATTTGATTCGTCAATAATAACGGCAACCGTCATAAATTCATAGCCTTCATCGGTTTTAGATTTCAATTTTAAAACATAGTCCTGATCGTTTACCTCCATAAGGGCAGTAGAGGGAAGGCCGGGAGCTTTCATTGAGTCGATAAGAATTTCTGCAGAAACAAACATGCCCGGAAGCAATGTGAGTGACTCATCTTTAGGATGGCCGTGGACCGTTATGGTCCTGTTCGGCTCAATAGTAGTTCCAACCAAATGCACTTCAGCTTCGTGAAATGAGGCGCCAGTCTCCGGGATTCTAAAACGTACCTGCTGTCCTTTTTTAACAAAAAGGATGTCTTTTTCGAAAACCGCCATCTCAATATGTAAATGACTGTTGTCAACGATTTCAAGGATTACGGTTTCAGGAGAAACCGGACTCCCTTTTGTAACATTGATCTCGCTAATATTGCCTGCGATGGGAGCATAGATTCGCGCTACGGAAGAAAAGATACCCTTATCAACATTGGATATGGAAATATTCAATAGCTGTAGTTGTTTTTTTAATCCCGTCATTCTGGCCTGGGCCGATTTGAATTCGCTTTCCGCCTTGAGATAGCTCTTTTCAGAAATAATCTTTTCATCATAAAGCGTTCTTTGTCGCTCATACTCCGATTTCAAATAATTCAATCGTTCCCTGACCTCGAGATACGATTGTTGCATTTCAACAAACTCCGGATTCTCAATGGAGGCTAAAAACTGTCCTCTTTTAACCCGGTCGCCTTCCAGAAGCAATGTTTCTTTTATAAAACCTCCCATTTTTGCAGACACCTTGGCCCTGTATTGTGGAGGCACATCAACAACACCTGTCGTCTGAACCGATTTATCGAAAGTATAATCAGAAAGGGTGCCTAATTCCATCCCTGAGTGTTCAAACTGCTCATGGCTTACAAAAATCAATTCGGGATCTGCTGACACCTGATCTGGCGTTTCAACCGTATCTGAGTTGTTTTTACAACTATTCAGCAACAGTAGAAAGATGATGATTGAACGATATAAAGTATTCATGTGTTTTATTTAAAGGGTTAAATAGTTGATGGCTATTATAGTTTGATTATATGCATTAAGCTTGTCTAAATACTTCAATTCTATCTCATAAGCATTTTCCAGGCTGATTATGTATTGATAGAAATCTATTTCACCGCTGCTGTAGCTTCTGTTCGCTGTTTTAAGAATTTCTCGGGATAGGTTCAGGCCTTCACCCTCATAAAATTCCAATTCTTTCTGAAGCTGATCAAGCCTGTTCCGAAGGAGATTAAATTTAGAATCCAGTTTAATTTTGATATCTGCGGCTTGAAATTCTGCTTTCTCTTCTGCCAGCCTCATAGATTTGATTTTCGCAGCCTGCCCATTAAAGAAGACCGGAATATTCAAACCAAACTGATATCCCTTCAAATTTGAATTCAGACCGGAATTGGTCCCCTGAAAATATCCAAAACTGAGATCAGGGAAAAGCTTTTGGACTTCCAGCCTGCGTTCAGCTTGCGACAAATAGATTTGATTTTGAAAAAATGCCACTTCCTCCAGATCCATAATTTGAATGTTGTCTTTTTGTAGTCGCACAAAAGGTTCCTGAAAAACAGCTAGCGAATCCTGGGACTGAATGATGGACTTAATTTTTGTAATGGCATCAGAAACTGCCTTTTTAGATTCAAGATAATCCAGCTTTATTTGCTCACGCTTTGATCTTGCCGTGATGGATTCGAGATAGGTCGTCGCGCCAAGCTCAAAGCGTCTCCTGGCAGCATTTTCAAATCTATTGAATAAGCTATCCAATCTTTGATAGATATCTTGTCTAGCTTTTGCAAACTGATAGGAGTAATAGGCTGAGGTCAAGTTTCTCTTAAGAATTTTCTCTGCAATATTATACTGCCTGGAAGCTGATTCATATTTCAATTTTTCTTTCTTTTTTGAGGCGAAATAAACCGTCGGAAAGGAAAAATCCTGTTGAACTCCAAAAACATCTACAGGTTCATTGTTGATGGCCAGGTTGTTTTCATCATATTCATAATAGAATCGGGTCTTATCAAAGGTGAAAGCCGTTGAGATTTCTTTTTTGGCCTGACTTACTGAAAGGTTTTCCGCTTTTAAACCTGCATTGTTCTCTAAAGCGAGTTCGAAGAGATCGGATAAATTTTTCTGTTCCTGTGCCTGAACTGAAGCCAGTCCGAATAAACCCAAAAGGACGAATAATAATGTTGTCTTGTTCTTGAGTTTGTGACCCGAAATCCTTTTGCCTGTAGGATTGAAATAGGCATATAAAACCGGAAGCACGATTAATGTCAGTAGTGTGGCGCTAACAAGTCCGCCAATAACTACAGTTGCCAACGGTCGTTGAACCTCAGCACCAGCGTGTGTGGAAACGGCCATAGGCAGGAAGCCAAGTGCAGCAGCAGAGGCCGTTAACAGTACAGCTCTTAAGCGATCTTTGGTGCCTTGTTTTATTATCTCATTCATGTTGGTATATCCTTGTTGTTTCAGTTCTTTGAAATGTTCTATCAAAACAATGCCGTTGAGAACAGCAATTCCGAAGAGGGCAATAAATCCTACGCCTGCCGAAATACTGAATGGCATATTTCTAAACCAGAGCAGTAAAATACCACCTACAGCTGCAAGTGGAATGGCTGAAAATATCAGGAGCGCGTCTTTCACCGAATTGAAAGCAAAGAATAGCATTATAAAAATCAGGAATAAGGCAATGGGTACAGCCACCTTTAATCTGGCCTTGGCACTCTGTAAATTCTCAAATTGCCCTCCATAACTAATATTATATCCCGGAGGCAAACTAACTTCTGCGTCAATGACTTCCTGTACATCTTCAACAACCGATTGAAGGTCCCTGTTTCTTACATTTATCCCAACCACAATCCGGCGCCTGGTATCGTCCCTTGAGATTTTGGCAGCTCCTTTTTGATATGTGATATGTGCTATTTCGTCCAGAGGAATTTTGCCTCCACCGGGAATATCAACAAAAAGAGATTTCAGATTAGAAAGGTCTTTTCGCTTGCTTTCCTTTAATCTTACGACCATATCGAAGCGTTTTTCACCCTCAAAAACACTTCCTACGGTCCGTCCTGCAAACCCCATCGCAATCATCTCATTCAGATCTTTAATGTTCAATCCATAGCGTGCAATTTTTGAGCGGTCATATTTTACGCTCATCTGGGGCAGCCCCACAATCTTTTCAACCGTCACATCGGCAGCTCCTTCTATATCCTCGATCAGTGATTTGATCTCAAGTGCCTTGGAACTTAGCAGTTCGAGGTCTTCTCCAAAAATTTTAATAGCGATATCGGCCCTGACGCCTGTTATCAATTCATTAAAACGCATTTCAATGGGTTGAGTAAATTCCACCTCCATGCCCGGAATGACAGATAAAGCCTCTTTGAACTTATCTGCTAATTCATCCTTGGTTTTAGCCGATGTCCATTGGTTTTTTGGATTGAGGACTATAATCACATCGCTTTCTTCCATTGACATGGGATCTGTTGGAACCTCCGCAGCTCCAATCCGGGTAACCACTTGCTTAACCTCAGGGAACTCATCGATTAGAATACGTTCGATCTCCGTTGTGATCTCAATCGTATTACTGAGCGAAGTTCCGGTTTTAAGAACGGGCTGGATGACAAAATCCCCTTCATCAAGAGTTGGTATAAACTCACCACCTATACTGGTAAAAATATAGATGCTTCCAGCAAGCAATAGGCCAGCCAAGCTAAGAACCAATTTCTTTTTCCCCAGCGCCCATTCTATAGTGGGTTCATACATGCTGTTGATCCATATAATAAGCCTCTGGGTTAATGTAGGTTTATCGATATTCATGGGTTTAAGGAATAGACTGGCCATAACCGGTACATAAGTGAAGCAAAGGATCATGGCACCTATAAGAGCAAAACTAAATGTAAGACCCATTGGCCTGAACATTTTACCTTCAACCCCGCTTAGGGTAAGTATGGGAATGAATACAATCAGGATGATCAATTGTCCGAATATGGCAGAATTCATCATTTTTGACGCTCCATTCTGGGTAATTTCATTCCTAAGTATTTGGGTCTTTTCCTTATCAATACCTTTAAAGGCATCGGCCTTCAGCGTAATCTGAAAGGCGATGAATTCAACAATGATAACGGCACCGTCAATAATAATTCCGAAGTCGATTGCACCCAGGCTCATCAGGTTGGCGTCTACATTGAAAAAATACATCATAGACAGGGCAAAAAGAAGGCTTAACGGGATAACTGATGCGACTACGAAACCGGACCGAAGATTACCCAAAAGCAATACAACGACCAGGATCACGATCAAACACCCAAGAATTAGGTTTTCAGTAACGGTATGAGTGGTTTTCTTAATCAATTCGCTTCGGTCAAGAAAAGCATTAATATAAACCCCTTCTGGAAGTGATTTGGAAATGTATTGAACCCGGTCCTTAACGGCATCGATCACCTGCTTTGAGTTTTCATTTTTCAGCATCATGACCTGCCCAAGTACTTTCTCGCCTTCGGCATTTCCTGTAATGGCACCAAATCGCATAGCACTTCCGAAGCCCACATCAGCGATGTCCTTGACGTAAATGGGGATGTTACTTCTATTGGTTACGACAATATTTTCGATATCGTTTAAGGAACCCACCAGGCCATCACCACGAATAAAATAAGCCTGGTTGACTTTTTCAATATAACCCCCACCTGCTGCGCTATTATTTGATTCGAGCGCATGAAAGACTTGACCCGCCGTAATATTCATGGCGTTCAGCTTGTCGGTGTCAATGGCCACCTCATATTGCTTCAGATATCCGCCCCAGGTATTCACTTCCACAACCCCGGGAATCCCGGAAAGCTGACGCTTTACGATCCAGTCCTGTATGGTGCGCAAATCAGCGGTGGAATAACGGTTTTTAAATTCAGGTTCTACATCAAGGATGTATTGATAGATCTCTCCCAAACCGGTAGAAATAGGACCCATAGTAGGTGAACCAAATCCCTTGGGAATATTCTCTGATGCCGACTTTATTTTCTCGGCTATAAGCTGGCGCGGGAGGTAAGTTCCCATATCTTCATCAAAAACAATGGTCACTACAGACAAGCCGAATTTTGAAATGGATCGAATCTCTTTTACGCCCGGAAGGTTAGCCATTTCTAATTCAACTGGATAGGTTATGAACTGTTCCATATCTTGGGTTGAAAGATTACGTGAGGTAGTAATGACCTGAACCTGATTGTTGGTGACATCGGGGACAGCCCCGATTGAAATCCTAGACAAGGAAAACAAGCCGAAACCTACAATCACGGTGGTAAAAAGGAGAATACTGAATTTATTCTTTAAACTGAATTTAATAATGGATGATAGCATGATGCTGCATGAATTAATGATGAATACCCATAACCGAAAATCACTGATCGGCACGGCATTATTTAGTCACTAATTATGCAAATCGCGGTGGTTGAAGAATACCTTTTTTGTGAAAACTTGAAACGGGTGAAATATAAAAGAATAGGGCTTGCTGCTCAGCTGAAAAGTCTGTACTTCCGTTCAGAAGTGATATATTATGCATAAAGAAAACTATTGAAGACAATAGTTGATGCTGACAATTAAATGGTAGTTGATCATGCTCCTGCCTTTCGTTCTGATTATCCCTATCGTGTTGGGATTTCTGATCACCGTAGTGCTTCGACAGGAAAACAAAAAAGTTGTCACCGTATTCGGCTTTATGAAAACGGGCATGTTCAACCAACTCATCCAGCTGTGCCAATTCCTGTATAGAGAAGCTGACGCTTTGAACAAGAATTAAACCGGCTAATAAGAAGGACATTATCTTCATTGTATACAAATTTATAAAAATTTGGCCTGGAGAAATGTGACAATTGTTTCATGTTGAAAATTTGAGTTGATTATTCATTCCGATATGAACAGAAGCAGAAGAGAAATTATTAACTTTCAAAATCAATAAAACCATCTGAATCATGCTAAAAAAAACTGTCTTTCTTCTCTTTTTGTTCACAAGTTTCATCGCCAGCGGTCAAACTGAAAAAAAACCATTTGAAGCCCTTGATGTATTTGAGTTGGAATATGTTTCTGATCCCCAGATTTCACCCGACGGAACAAAAATTGTGTACCAAAGAACCGGTTATGATATTATGAAAGACAGGCGGAAGGGTAATCTCTGGATTATCGATTCCGACGGATCAGACCATCGAAAATTAACCACCAGGGAAGTGAGTGAATCCCAAGCCAGGTGGTCACCGGATGGTGGTCGGATTGCATTTTCTAGTTCCACAGATGAAGGCAGCGAACTATTTGTGTATTGGACAGATACAGGGCAGATCGCTAAACTCTCACAGCTGGATGGTGGTCCGGGAAGCTTGACCTGGTCACCAGATGGAAAGCATCTCGCATTTACCATGTTCGTAAGGCAAAAACCTCCGGTCGTAGCGAAAATGCCTAAAAAACCTAAAGGGGCAAAATGGGCAGATAATCCGCGAATTACAGATCGTTTAAAACATGAAGCAGATGGACGCGGCTATATGCCTACCGGGTTCACCCATATATTTATTATTCCTGCCGAAGGTGGCACAGCCAGGCAACTCACTAAGGATGACTATAACCACAGAGGTTCCCTTTCATTTTCTCCCGACGGGAAGCATATTTATTTTTCTGCCAACAGGCATCCCGACTGGGAATACGATTTCAGGAATAGTGAAGTGTATAGTGTTCATATAGATTCCGGAGAAATAAACAAGCTTACAGATCAACAGGGACCTGACGGTTCACCTATGGTTTCACCTAAAGGCGATAAGATAGCCTTTATCAGTTTTAAAGACAAAGTTCAGACCTACCAGCTTCGTCAGCTGAATGTGATGAATGCTGACGGTACAAATCGAAAAATAGTAACTGCTGATCTGGACAGAAGTGTGGCTAATTTGAAATGGGACAAGGATGTTAAAGGCCTGTATTTTCAATATGATGACAAAGGCAATACAAAGATAGCCCATGTAAGCCTGAATGGTAAGGTTCAAAAATTAGGGGACAACCTGGGTGGTAATTCCATTGGCCGCCCCTATGGTGGCGGATCCTATTCGGTTTCAGAAAACGGAACCATAGCCTATACATATGCTACACCCTATCATCCGGCCGAATTGGCGGTTATCAAACCTAAATCCAAAGCGAATAAAATCACTGATCTGAACCAGGATGTACTGGGCCGACGCGAACTGGGCAAGGTTGATGAGGTCTGGTATAAATCTACCGTCGATGGTCGTGATATCCAGGGATGGATCATCAAGCCACCAGGATATGATGCCTCTAAGAAATATCCAATATTGGTTGAAAATCACGGCGGGCCTATTTCTAATTACGGCGACCGCTTTACGGCAGAACTTCAGCTCTATGCTGCTGACGGTTATATCGTCTTTTACCCGAATCCAAGAGGGAGTACCAGTTACGGTGAAGAGTTTGGAAACCTGCTATATCACAACTATCCTGGAGAGGATTATAACGATGTGATGGATGGGGTTGATCATTTGATAAAAGAAGGATTGATAGA
>JABDPU010000028.1 GCA_013042625.1 Flavobacteriaceae bacterium
TAGGAATATACGTTTGTGCCAGGTTTGGATGGTCCCGTTTGCTCAATGCATCTATTTCCGAAATCTTAGTCGTATTATAAAGGTGCTCATAAATATCCCAGTCTCCCGGGATCCAGAAGGTTTTATAATCTTCTGTGAGATTAAATTCCGTTTGTTCATCTTTAATCAGCGCTTCAGTCCAACCTTCCTGCTCAGGGAATTCATATCGGAAGCCAAGGCCATCGTTATATAATCGAAAAACAAGATTAAAAACACGCTTAGGTGCATCTGTCTCCTCGAGTTTAATGCTCAATTCAGTATAGTTATTTACAACATCCAACTGTTCTCCCCATGGCATTTGCCAGGTCTCGTTGAAAGAAGAGGTGTTTGCACTGCTAATTTGCAATCCTTTTGATAAGGACTCTCCGTTGGTAAATTCAAATCCAAAGTGAGAAACGTCAATAATGGTCTCATCCTGTTTTAAAAGTTTATAAAAAGCCTGTCCTTCAGGACTAAGTCCTACTTCAAGCTTAAGAGATCCATCCGGTGAATTAATCGAGTTAATCTTGTCTTCTTTTTCACAACTCATTATCAAAGTCATAACTATTAATACTGTTCCTAATACCTTTTTCATCAGTTCTGTTTTTCTACTAGTAAAATTGTGGTTTCTGTATTAAAATTCGCCTTACCACCTTCAACCGTTGCAGTAGCTCCAGAGTATGCATCCCGCACTTTAGTGCCATCTGCAAATATGGTACGGACGTCAATTTCTTTTTCACCTTCGGAAAGGTCCAGGCCAATCACCACCTGATCATCAAAGCCCGAATGGCTGAGACTTCTGTAAAACACATAAGGTTGGGACGTTATCATCTGATGTATCCCTGCTCCTACAGCAGGATGATCCCTCCTGAATTGCCCTAATTTATTCCAATGTTCCAATATAGCCTGATTATCAGCGATCTGTTCCCAATTCATATTAGACCTGAGATTGGCATCGCCAACTGCTCCTTCAACCACGAGCTTGCGTGCCGTTTCATCACCATAATAAACCTGGGAGGCTCCTGGTGATAAGAGCAAATAGTTTGCGGTTTTGATCGGACTTTCACGAAGAGGATCAAATGGCTGTCCATCGTCATGTGAACTCAGATAATTCAATAATCCAAATCCGTCCATATCGCTCTCCATCTTATCGGAATACATTTTGAACAGATCCTCATAATAGGATTCTTTTGAATTCCATTTAAAATCGAAATTGATCAGGCTATTGAAGGCATCGTCAAAATAATTGACCTTTTTATCGCCAAAGTCATAGAACTGCCCTCCGGAAAGCCCATATCCATATACCTCGCCAACCAAATAGAAAGGGGCATCATCTAGAACTTTTTCAGGCTTATCCGTTTTGAATTTTGCAAATGCTGCATCGCATACATCTTTAAATTCCTGCCAGACATATTCTTCTGTATGTTTTACCGTATCAACCCTGTAACCATCTATTCCGTAGTCGTGAATATAATCTGCCAACCATTTCATAATATAGAACCTTGGCGCCCTAGGATGGCCCGTTGATTTAAAGAATTCATCCAATTCCTTTACCTCCTGAACATAGCGTCCTTCTGCCTTCCATTTTTCAACTAATTGAGGGGGGAGTTCCACTTCCTTATTACTATCGGTAAGAATGTCTGGTAAATTTTTAACCAGCGTACAACTGATCGTGGACTCATAAGAGTTGTATTTGCACTGAGGCTCTGTCCGTACCCAATCGGAAGGCCAGACCGGGTCTTTATCCGTAACAGGGCCGGTATGATTGATCACTGCATCTAATAAGACTCTTATGCCATTGTCATGAGCGACCTCAACCATTTCTTTCAGATCCTCTGCAGTTCCATAGTTTGGATCAACGGCTGTCCAATCCTTTGCCCAGTAGCCATGGTATGCATAGGTGTATCCTGTGCCTTCGTCGGTACCGCCGTGAATCTGCTCCACGATTGGAGTCATCCAAATGGCATTGATCCCCAAGTCGGAAAAATAGCCCTCCCTTATCTTTTGGGTAACCCCTTTGATATCTCCGCCCTCAAAGCCTCGCAATTTTCCTGTGGGCTCCGTTCGGTCAAAATTGGTATCATTAGACAGATCTCCATTATTAAAACGATCTGTCAGTAGAAAATATACATTGGCTGCTTCCCAATTGAAAGAAGCTGTATCTCCCTTCTCATTGGATTGTTCATCAACGACCGAAGTTTGTTCTTTTTCCTTTTTGCCCTCACAGCTAAGGAATAAAAAGGACAGCGCTAATACAGTAAATAGATATTTTTTCATGATCAGTTCTTAATTTTTAAAATAAAGGATTCCAACGGATTCAGTTTGATGGCTACCTTCGCCAAATCACCTTCCACCCTTAGTTGAGTCTTAAAAGTATTATATAATTGATCTGTTAATTCATAGGCCTCGGAGTTCAGATTCCAGGTTTTGATCAGATCAGCTGGTAATCGAAGATCAAATTCCTGGGTGACTTCCGGATCAAAATTAGCTAAGATTATCAATTTTTCATCATCATGCCAGCGCGCATAACTGAGGACCTTATCATAATAACCCTCAGTCTGTTGCCTGTTGTAGGCATGAAGATCCTGATATGAACCTGCCATTGCCGAGCTTTCAATAGTATAATTCAACAATCTTCCATAAAAATCGCGCAGTTCAAGTTCTTCGTCGGATGACCGTCCGCCATCAAATTTCTTATCATTAACCCAGCGTTGCAAATGAGGCACACCAATATAATCAAATATTGAGGTACGTGTCGGTTTGCCAAAACCGGCGTCCTCTGCTCCGGGTTCCCCTAATTCCTGGGCAAAATAGATGAGGGTCGGTGAACTGCTTATGGTGGTTGAAACTACCAT
>JABDPU010000030.1 GCA_013042625.1 Flavobacteriaceae bacterium
ATGCAATTGCGTCTTAAAAAAGTCAAATTTGAATTGACCATATAAATCAGCAGTTTGTTTTCGCAATTTCTTATAGGAGGTCAAATTTTGATAAACGGCCGGTAAAAAAGATCTCAGGTGTACGGAATCATGTTTATTCCCATCTTCAAAAACCGCCCAATCTTCCGGACTAATCCAAGGTGAAAAAATAGTAAAGGTCGGTATATCGAGTGCTTTTGCCATATTAGTTGCACCACCTTCGTTTCCTATCAATGCCTTGCACTGCGAGGTAATTGCAAGGAATTCTCTCAGGCTTTTTCCATAAACATCAATATAGATGCAATCCCTTGTTTCCGGTAAACAAAAATTATAGATATCCAGAGCCTGTTTTTTTTGATTTGGAATATAATTGAACAGAATGTTTAGTTTGGAATGTTTGGCCAGATAATCCAGGAGCTTCGCCATTTGGGAAAGAGGAAATGTTTTTTCTTCCGAGCTTCCAAGAACGCTTATCATGATCAGGGGTATTGACAAATCAATTGAATGTTCAGTCAACATTTTTATGGCAGCGTTTTTCTCGTTTTCTGTTAAATAGATTTTGGGTTTTACAGGTTTATCAGGAAATGCATTGAGCGGTTTTAAAAGCTGCAATCGGTTTTCGATTGCCAGTCCGGATCTCGTTTTTTCATGGTGGACATTTTTAAAAGTATTGGTATATATAAAGGAGGAATACCATTTATACTGGGAGATAGTTTGTTTTGCTCCGGAAAAATAACTGATGAGGTTGGTTGAAATTTTGCTATAAACGTCAATAATAACATCATAGCGTTCTGCCCTCACCGATTTAATAAATTTGAACAGTCGCCATTTGTTCTTTGTTAGCCTGGGTGTCATCAGTACAAACCTGTCGATAAATGGATTGTTCTGTACAACTGCTACCGTATTATCATCGATGAGGTAATGAATTTCAACCTGATTGGAATTCGCTTTCAGGCATTCGGCAATAACTGAAGATGTGAGCACATCACCGATCATTTTCTTTTGTATGATCAAAATCTTCATTTAGACCGAAACCTTATAGTCCCTGAGGGCATCGTTTAATGAGGTTTTCTTATTGGTGCTGGCCTTGCGCTTTCCAATGATCAGAGCACAGGGAACCTGGTAATCACCGGCGGCAAAGGTTTTGGTATAACTGCCGGGAATAACTACAGATCGTGAAGGAACCCGTCCTTTCATCTCTATCGGTTCGTCACCGGTCACATCAATAATCTTAGTAGAAGCGGTAAGTACAACATTGGCACCGAGTACGGCTTCTTCTTCTATCCGAACACCTTCCACAACTATTGACCTGGATCCTACAAAGGCGTTGTCCTCAATAATTACGGGTGCTGCCTGAAGCGGTTCCAGCACGCCACCTATGCCTACACCTCCTGAAAGGTGAACATTCTTTCCAATCTGAGCACAACTACCAACTGTCGCCCAGGTATCGACCATGGTTCCTGAATCCACATAAGCACCTATATTGACATACGAAGGCATCATAATCACACCTTTGGAGATGTAACAACCATGCCTGGCCACAGCATGAGGAACTACCCGAATGCCTTTTTCGGCATAATTTCTTTTCAATGGGATTTTATCATGAAATTCAAGGGCACCAACTTCAATGGTTTCCATTTTCTGGATCGGAAAATAAAGAACAACGGCTTTTTTAACCCATTCATTAACTTTCCATCCATCGTCGGAAGGTTCAGCAACCCTTAA
The DNA here is from genome assembly GCA_013042625.1 of Flavobacteriaceae bacterium. Taxonomy (GTDB): domain Bacteria; phylum Bacteroidota; class Bacteroidia; order Flavobacteriales; family Flavobacteriaceae; genus SHLJ01. Next base: position 1,744 of record JABDPU010000030.1, read on the forward strand.
CTCTCCACTATCCAGATAATTGATAATCTGTCGGATGGCTTTCTGGGTATCGGCCTTGTCTAGCAGGGACCGATTGTCCCACGCACTCTCAATAATAGCTTTCAGTTCTTTCATGAATCAAAGTCAGTTTCAGCAAAGATAGAGTTATAAATCATTAAAATTATCAGAGGTCTTTATCGAAAATGTGACTTTTTTTTAAATCGGTGTCAGAATAGATAGAAGTGTTTAATACACATCTTTGAATTGATTTATTTTATTTGGTTGGTTGATAAATGCATGGAGAGAACTGATTAATAGCTAATCGATCGCTCCTAGCTAAAAAAACTCCCCTGAGAAGGGGAGTTTTTATTAATATTAAAAGAAGAAATTAATTTTTTTCTAAAATAATGTGACCATATTTAAATTCAGGTGTCTTAAATATTGTAAGCATTTGACAACTAAAACTATATTACCTTAAAAATTGATTATATACACATGTGCTTGGTAGCTTAATTGATTAATAGCGTACCATTAGCCCAAAACTACCAGAACTTCCATAGGAGAACCTTATGGAAGTTTTTTTTAACCCTTTTTTAAATTCTGGGACCATAGTATTCCTGGTCTTGTGGCTTTCTGAATCACCCTATGTTTTAATCATTAGAAACGCGGCCATTAATTATTTTTCATAAGCGTTGATATTCGAATTTTATATAGCCACAGTTTATGTTCAGAATTTACAATGAACTCGATCTTTAAAATTTTTTTGAGATTTTTTTTAAAAATGATGTGACCTAGTAAAAAAGTCTGTGTCTTAAATAATGAATGTGAATAACATTAACCTTAGATTGATTGATTGATATTATTTGGTTGGTTGGAAAGTTAGTTATAAGTTAAGAATAGTTTATGAGGACAACTTAATAGCAAATGGTATAGCTAACTTCCACAGAGCTCCCCCTTCACGGGGGAGTTTTTTTTTGTATACTTAACAATATTTATTTTTGCAACCATGGGAAGAATCCTTGCAATTGATTACGGTGAAAAAAGAAGCGGAATTGCTGTAACTGATGAATTACAGCTTATCGCATCGGGACTCACGGCAGTCGATACTTCAGATTTAATTGAATTCTTAACCGAATACATTAACACAGAGCAGGTAGAACGATTTGTTATCGGCCTACCTAAACGACTGGGTAATGAACCTTCAGCCATAGAACCTAAAATACAGGACCTTATTAAAGAACTCAATCTGAAGTTTGATATACCTGTTGAACGTGTAGATGAGCGGTTTACTTCCAAACTTGCAGCCAGAGCCCTTTACCAATCGGGACTATCTAAAAAGAAACGGCAGGATAAGTACTTGCTGGACGAAGTCAGTGCAACGATAATTCTTCAAAGCTACCTGGAATCACATTAAGCTGCATTTTATCGATAATTTTGTCATATTGTTTCAACTCAACGAGTATTTTTCTCCATTGATCCGATTTCGACTCTAGCAATTTTCTAAGTATCTACTTTTGAGGTAGTTAATTCGAAATGCTCCAAATCATGAAGAAAAACTACACCCAGTGGCTATTATTGTCACTATTATTAACGACATCCCTCTCTTATTCACAAAGTTGTCCGGAAACACTAGGTGCTTCTACATCTAATGTATTGATTCACTTCGACCTGGACAATACCGATTGCACAGATTATCCAGGCTCTATAACCGTACAGGGACGGACTTTTGATAAATCTAGTTGTACAGGAACCAGTTTGAAGTATCAGCTGGTAGCCGGTACACCACTGCCGCTTGCCGATTCATTTTCAGTGGATCTTGGCTTTGGCGAATGCGATTATCTTAATGGTGAATTAAGAAGAGAAACTCTGAGCGTCGATGCGATCTCAGAAACGATCAATTCATTAAGAATTTATCCTAACCCGATAACTTCTGGTGATTATGTTAATCTGGGCTTCAGTCAGAATATTACAGCTGACGTTACAGTCTATGATTTGACAGGAAAAGCAATTTTGACGGAAAAAATTAGTAGTTCCAGTACTAAATCGTTAAATATTTCTACCGTGAACGATGGAATTTACATGCTTCGAATTGAAGCTGAAAATTCCGCAACCTCTCGTAAATTTGTTATTATGAGATAAATTACTCTATTTGTTAGGAAAGCTCTCCATTTCGGGGAGCTTTTTTTGTTTAGGGTGACTTTAGCATGGTATTTGTGTCTTAAAGATATAACCCACTTATAAATATGTTATGAAACAGAAATACTTTTTATTTACTTTAACCTTTCTGGCCGGACTCGTCTTGTCTTATGGACAAAACTGTCCCGAGTCAATCGGTAACCAAAGCAACACTACAGAGGTGCATTTTAAGATCACTTCTGGTACTTGTAACGATTATCCAAACGATATCACTATTGATGGCAAGTCGTTCAGTCAATCTGGATGTAATGGTACAAATTTGTATTATACCGTAAATCCACCAGATACGCCCTTGTCTAGTCCGGATACCTTCACAGCCGATTTCGGTTTTGGAGTATGCTCCTATGTTAATGGTCAGTTACAAACCTTGTCCAACCCGGAAATCGATCCGCTTTCTGGTTTCAGCATACACCCAAATCCGGTAAGCGGTGACGGAATTGTCAATATAAAGTTTAAGACACCGGTTCAGGCTGCGATATCAGTTTATGATCTCACCGGAAAACGTTTGATTCAAACTGTTTATGACGAGAGAATGAATGTAAAAATAGACCTGAGCGAATATGCTAATGGAATCTACCTCATGAGAATCCAATCAGAATTTTCAAACCTGACACGGAAGATAATTCTACAACGATAATGAAAGATGCCCGAAAGGGCATTTTTTTTTCATTCTACGGATTAGGAAAACAGGAAGAATTGTATTTTTGCACCACAATTTGAAAATATGATTTATCCTATTGTAGCATATGGTGATCCCGTTCTCAGGAAGAAGTGCAAGCCTCTAGCGAGCGATTACCCGGATTTGAAGGAGATAATCTCTGACATGTTTGAAACCATGTATGGCGCTCAGGGTATTGGTTTAGCAGCTCCGCAGATAGGGATTCCAATCAGGATTTTTATTGTTGATGCCTCTCCCTTTGCTGAAGACGATGTTTTCAGTGATGAAGAACGAGAATATTTTCAGGACTTTAAGAAGGTATTCATAAATGCTAAAATGATTGATGAAAACGGTGATGACTGGGCGTTTAATGAAGGCTGCCTGAGTATTCCTTTTATCAGAGAAGATGTATTTCGCCAATCCAGGATCAAGATCGAATATCAGGATGAAGATTTTAAAACTCATGTTGAGGAGTTCGACGGACTGGTAGCCCGTATCATTCAGCATGAATATGATCATATCGAAGGTGTGCTGTTTACCGATAAGATTTCCAGTCTGAAAAAACGATTGATCAAATCAAAACTCTCTAACATTTCTAAGGGAAACATTGAGATCGACTATAAAATGCGATATCCTAACCTCAACAAAAGACGTAAGTAAACCATGGATCTTACCTTAGACAAAATTCTTGCCATTTCTCAAAAGCCTGGCTTATATCGCTTACTTACCCAAACAAGATCGGGACTGTTGGCTGAATCACTTATCGATGGAAAAAAGATTTCGGTCAATATCCGAAATAACATCAGTATACTCAGTGAAATTGCCATCTATACCCTGACGGAAGAACTTCCCTTACAAGAGGTTTTTAAGAAAATGAGGGATAAGGAAAGTGGAGAGCCAACTTCTATTTCTCATAAAAGCTCGAGGGATGAACTTGAGGAATATTTCTTTTCCATCTTGCCGGATTATGATGAGGACAGGGTATATGCCAGTGATATTAAGAAAATCATTCAATGGTATAATATACTGCAGTCAAAAGGCTTACTTTCAGCATTGGATTCAGAAGAAGATCAGACAGAAGAGGAATAATAACAAGGTTACAACAGGTATATAAATATAGAAAGGGGAATTTGAGTAATTCCCCTTTCGTATTCGAAACTTTTTACACTGTATAATTTTAAAATCCCTCTAAAATATGAAGAAAAAAGTTTCTTACGTGTTCATAATCATTCCAGTAACCTGGAATTCAAACCGATTACGAACGTTAGCAATGTTAATTGAGGTCTAAGATAAATATTAATTTCATAAAGGAATGTTAAGGGATTAATAATTATCAACAATTCATAATACGAATTGACCTTTCAATTAGGAGTTAAGGTTAAATTTGTCCATTCAGTTTCAGTCAGTGCTTAAGCAATACACTAAAGAATTTCGATATAATCTAAAATTGGCCACCCCGGTTATGCTTGGCATGCTGGGCCATACCTTTGTCAGCCTGGTCGATAATATAATGGTGGGACAGTTGGGTTCTGCCGAATTAGCCGCCGTTTCGCTTGGTAACAGTTTTATTTTTATAGCGATGTCATTGGGTATAGGGTTTTCAACTGCCATAACCCCGCTGATTGCTGAAGCCGATTCCGAAGGGAATTTCAAGAACGGAAAGTCTGCATTTAAACACGGGCTTTTCCTTTGCACTAACCTTGGAATTACCTTATTCCTGCTCATACTTTTGGCTAAACCATTGATGAGCCTAATGGATCAACCTGAAGAGGTAGTCCTCCTGGCTCGTCCCTATCTCGATATTGTTGCTTTTTCACTGATTCCATTGATATCCTTCCAGGCTTTTAAGCAGTTTAGCGACGGATTGTCAATGACACGTTTCCCCATGTACGCCACCATATTTGCGAATATCATCAACATCATCCTGAATTATGTATTGATTTTCGGAAAATTCGGGTTTCCAGAGTTGGGAATTGTCGGGGCAGGAATCGGAACATTAGTAGCTCGTGTCCTGATGCTGTTTTTGCTTTGGTATTTTCTTTCGCGTCATCATAAATCCAGGGCTTATGTACGAGAATTAAAACTTCTCAAATTAGAACGGCGTATGATCAGAAAGATCAACCATCTGGGCTTGCCCAGCGCCATGCAAATGTTCTTTGAAGTAGCCATTTTTACAGCGGCCATATGGCTGAGTGGATTATTAGGAAAAAACGCACAGGCGGCCAATCAAATCGCATTAAATTTGTCTTCCATGACCTTTATGGTGGCGATGGGATTAGGCGTAGCAGCCATGGTAAGAGTAGGGAATCAGAAAGGGCTTAGAGCCTTTAGCGAACTGAGAAGAATTGCCTTTTCAATATTTTTACTCGGTTTGGGATTTGCATGCGTCTTTGCCCTTTTGTTTTATATTTTCCATAATGATTTGCCGACTATTTATGTAGATATGGATAATCCAATTGACCTGAAGGACACCTCCGAGGTGGTTAGTATAGCATCAAAACTACTGCTTGCTGCAGCAATATTTCAGTTGAGCGATAGTTTGCAAGTTATGGTATTAGGGGCCTTAAGAGGTATGCAGGATGTTAAAATACCCACCCTGATCACCTTTGTTTCCTACTGGGTTATCGGTTTCCCTATCTGCTATGTTCTTGGGAAGGAAGATGCTCTTGGTAGCTTCGGAATATGGATTGGCCTCATTGTTGGATTAACCGCTGCTGGAATTTTACTGTATTTACGATTCGATTATCTTACAAATCGATTAATTTCGCAAAAATCAAATGACTGATGGAACTTCCAAAATTTATCCTGGGCGATAACACCGACATGCCGGACGCAATTTTTATTGTTCATACCGAGTTTCCGAGATTCGTTATCAACCTTGAGAATGATGAAATTGAATGGCTGGAAACCTTTGATACTAATGAAGAGGACGAACTTTTAGATGAGACCGAACGTCTGATTAATCAGGCTTCAGACTTTTATGACAGGGAAGTATCCCGTTATAATGAGCAGAGTTAAATGCTGGAATATATTTTAAATATTGATAAAGAGTTATTCCTGTATCTCAATAACCTGGGTAGCCCGGCCTGGGACGACTTTTGGCTGGTAGTGACCAATAAGTTTACCTTCATTCCTCTGTATGCCTTACTTCTGTTTCTGATATTCAGAAAAATGGGATTAAAACCCATGTTACTCCTGATTGTTATTATTGTAATAATGATCACCTTTACAGATCAGATCACCAATCTGTTCAAATATGGTTTTGAAAGGCCCAGACCTTGCCAGGAGGATGATTTGAAAGAATTAATGCGTTATATAGCAGAACGGTGTGGTCGTTATGGTTTCTTTTCCGGACATTCCTCTAATTCGATGGCAGCGGCAGTTTTTGCCGGCCTTCTCTTGCGTCCTTACTATCGTAATCTGATTTTTATACTCTTGTTCTGGAGTGCCGTTGTAGCCTACAGCCGAATCTATGTTGGTGTGCATTTTCCGCTTGATATTTTCTTCGGAATGCTATTCGGAGCTATTTCGGGCTATCTATTCTTCCTGATTCAGAAATGGGCAAGGAACAGGTTTATTTCAAACTAAACTTGAATAAATGAGTCTTTAGACGGTCTCGATATGTACCGTTTCCTTTTTCGGTCCTGTTTAAATCATAAGACCTGATATATTCCGCATTAAAACCTGATGTTGTAATTCCTGAAAGGTCTTTAGAGCCATACAATACATAGAAGCTACTCTCACCGGGCCAGCTCATATGATCTTCTGATTTTAACCTGGGAATGCTTTGCCCGTACTGCCAGATCAATTCCGGAGATACATCTTCAATCTGGTATAATGTCATGCCTTTATCAGATAATTCCTGATTCAAATTGCTAATGGGTTTGTAATTGCCATCCTCCAGGAATCGTGCTAATGGTGCGATAAGAATAACTGTTGCCAGGGCAAAAACAATTCCCAAATTGACCAGGCCTTCTGTTTTTTTCTTTAACAGGGATTGCATGATCATCAATCCAAGAACAAATAGAACTATTGAAACAATGCCGGGATACCACCAGCTTATATCAGGAATGTCACCGAAAATAAAATAAGCAGCCAGTGAGAAAAGGATTCCGATTAAACCGAGCAAACCCCAATACAGGTAAACCGGTAAGACCTCCCATTTCTTTCTGAATTCAAAGAGAGATTCCCTGATAAATTGAATATAGAACCCCGTATTCAGAGCCATTGGAATTAAAACCGGCATCAGGTATCTCGATTTTTTTTCGGGAATTACCGATAGCAAAATCACGGCTATGATGCTCCATAGAAGGGTAAAACGGTAAGCTTTCAGATCTTTAACCCTTGATTTCATATAAGGATAGAGCAAAGCCATAAAGGCGGGAACTGTCCAGATTCCGCTTTGAGTAAAAAAGCTCCAGTAATAATAGAACGGCCTTACATTATAGCTCGACCAGTTAGAGGTTTCTTTAGAGGCCATCTGTTGAAAGCTCATCGGGTCATTCAGCCGGACATACAAATACCACCAGCCACCGATTAAAACACCTATAAAGAGCGCAATCAATATTTTACCAAACGATTTATTCCCGCGCTCGTATTTAAAACTTAAACCATAAGCAATGAGAAATGGAATGAATAAGGCATATAATGAAATGGGCCCTTTCGATAAGATCGATGCTCCAATAAACAAGGCACTCAGCAATACCTTCTTTAAATCAAAACCTGGGTTATTGAAAGCCAGAAAGAGAAAGTATATTCCGAAGCACATAAAACCATGGGCAAAAATATCCCAGGGCCCTTCTATGACTATGGCGATAATGTAGAAGGAAGTAATGGCAATCATTGCATTGGTGATCGATTGCACCGTACCCATTCCCAGGGTTTTACTCAACTTATGGCTGAATACTCCTATAAATCCAACCATCAGTATACCCGGTAAACGCAGCCAGATAATTTTTGATACCCCAAAAACGGACATACTTATGGCAGTCAGCCAGGTAGGAAGTGGTGGTTTCTGATATCGAGGTTCACCGTTCATGGTGGTCAATAACCAATGGTCATCAAATAACATTTCACGAGCGGTGATCAGGTTCCTGGCTTCCATGATACTCACATCCAAAAATGAAAATCCAGGGATCATCATAATGACTCCAAGGACCAAAATCGAAGGTATTGGATATTTCCTAAATATCCCGATCATTAGTTCTATATAACAAGATTAGATTTCTGATATAAATAATAGATCCCAGCAAGTGGCCCACAAATAAAACCGGGTCCATTCGGTAAATCGCGTATATAAGTATCAGGATAGAACCTGCGAGGCTCAGCAGCCAAAATCCCATCGGGAGAGAGGACACTTTTTTATATTCCGAGTAGATCCACTGGTAAACAAAACGAAGGGTAAACACAACTTGCGAAACTATGCCGAGCCATAGCAGCCATAAAGGAATAGCTTCATTTTTAAACAAAAGATCTTTATCGATGACATTATTGTTGAAATAGTAAATCACAATAAGTGTTGGAATCAGGTATAAGAGGGTCCTGATACTCCAGTGGATAAGCTTCCACTGTTTCTGCAACTGAAGGTTTCTGATATAGATGAAATAAGTCAGCGTCTGTCCGAGCATAATGGCAAAGTCATTCCTGAGATAACCGTAAATGAATAAAAGGAATGAAGCCACGAGGCTTAATACCCAGAAAATGGTCGGAGTAATGACCTTTTTATGTTTCTCTGAAGTGATCCATTGAACGACCAGCCTGGAGGAAAATAAGATTTGAGCAACGAAACCTATGCCATATATGATCCAGTCGCTCATCAGCTCTTTTTAGCTATCTCGTAGTTGATGTATTTTCTTTTCATCCACAGATAGGCAAAACAATCGCTTAATGGTCCGAGTAACCTGTTCCATAGTCCGAATTTTGCCTGGCCGGCAATTCTCGGGTAATGCCTGACGGGGATTTGAATAATTTTTCCTTCCTGAAGTAAGATCATCGCAGGTAAAAACCTGTGAAGTCCCCTGAACATAGGAATGCGCCTGGCATAATCAGATTTAATGATCTTTAAGGGACAACCCGTGTCATCCATCCCATCATGAGTGAAAGCTCGCCTAATTCCATTGGCAATTTTCGAAGACATGGTCTTTACAAAGGAATCCTTCCGGTCGGCACGAACGCCGGTTACAAGGTCATATTCTCCCACATGCTCGATTAACAGGTTGAAATCTTCCGGATTGGTTTGCAGATCTGCGTCAATATATCCAACCCAGTCGGTTTTAACATGATCAAATCCAGCTTTTATCGCAGCACTGAGTCCGCGGTTTTCTACAAATTGCAAATAATAGAAATCAGTTTGTCTGTTGCAGATATGCTCGATGAGTTCCTGACTGTTATCCTTTGAGCCGTCATTAACAAACAGAATACAAGTAGGAACGCTGGCGATGGAAAGATATGAAGCCAGTTCGTTTTCTACTCGTTCAAGGTTTTCCTCCTCATTATAAACAGGAACAATAATCGTAAGCTTATACTGCATAGGTTGGTTTTCGCTCACAAAAATATTAATAAAAAAGGACCCATTTATCGAAATCTATCATTTGTAATTTCCGATTCAGAAATAAATCACTGGATTCTATCTGGTCACTGCGTCTTCTAACCAGGATTAGTGATGGTTTCTGCATCAAACTATCAAGGATAACCTTTTTATCCCGACCCCTCATATTCACAATGGTATTTTTCCAATTCTCATTATCCTGGAAACGCAAGTCTCGTTGAACAGTATTATGACCGTTATTCACGGTTATCACTGGTTGTTCCGAATAAAACTCTGCTGAAGCCAACAGGTAATTAAACACTAAAACCCGACGTGAATTTAATTCGGGATCATGTTCGATATGGGTCATTATCGGTTTTACGGAATTGACCATTATTTCATTATTTCGAAAGAAAATAGTACTTGAAACTATTAAAATAAAACCGGTGGTGAGGGCTAAAATAGCCAACCTTATTGAATCTTGTGATGGCCTGAATAGCCACACATAAAGAATTAAAACCGTTAACGAGATCGCGATAAGACTCAGATGATCGATTTCTATTTGATCGCTGAACCCTGCCGCTAATGATGCGGAAATTGGAATGATCAAGCCAATAGCCGCGACAATAAATTCGGTATACTTTTTTTGTTTGGGATTCATTTTATCTATTCCCTGGACTGCAAGAAATGACAAGTAGAGGCTTATAGGCAGAATATAAAGTATCAGCTTGGTGCTGAAAGCGCTGAATATGATAAAAATCAAAACGACATTCCAGATTAAGAGTCGATTTAACGACCTGTTCGGATTAGTTGATCGGTCTGCCCTGAAAAATGATTTTACCACTGGCCATAGCCATGGAAGGATAACCAGGGGTAAGATTAGGGCATAGTACCAAATTGGCTTGGTCCGATTGTAAGAATTGGAATTAACCCGACTCAAAATTTGTTCATCAACAAAATAGTTGAGTAGATCAGGATATTGCTGTGTCAGGCTAAAGGTCCAGAAACCCGAAAGAATAATAAACAGGATTAAACCGGACAATGCAAGAACATTAAACCTGATCTTTGATTTAAAGATTATGGCATGCGAAAATACCAGCAATGCCGGAAATATTAAACCAACCGGACCTTTGATATTGATAATTATTCCCAGGAACAGGTAAAAAAACAATAAATTATACCATAACTTCTCATTGCTTTTATAGGAGAGCCAGAAATAAATTGAGCTTAAAACTGCAGTGTTTAGGTAAGCATCGGTAGTTAAATTCCGCGTAGAAACCAAAACGAGTGGTAAGGAAAAGTAAATCAACATGGCTAGCAGCGCCTTCTTCCGATTCTCAAACAACAACATGGCAATTTTAAAGACCAGTATAAGCTGGATGAGCAAAGCAATTTGCATGAAAAAACGAGATGCAAATTCACTCTTTCCAAATATATGATATCCCAATGCTGTAATCTGGTAGGTGAGTGGTGGTTTGTGGTAATGATAAATGCCCATAAGCTGAGGTCTCAGATAGTCACCTGTATCCACCATTTCTGCAGCTATTTGTGCATACCGGCTTTCACTGGTTTCGGTTAGACCCCAACTGCCCAGCCCGATAAAAGAACAAACCAGAACAATGCCTAAGAGCACCGCAGGAAAAGATCTCTGGTAAAGCAGCTTTTCAAAAATCTGCCTCATGTAGTCTTGCTATTAAGAATGAGTTCATAAAATTATACAATTTGGACTATTGATTGTGATTTCCCATTATTTTATTAACATATTCAATTCCGTTTGAAATAAAAGGATTTATTTTGCGAACGAAAAGTTACCATTTTATGAGGATACTTGTTACTGGAGCTTCTGGCTTTATTGGATCTCACACTGCGGAACGACTGTTAGAAATGGGCCATGAGGTAATTGGAGTTGATAATTTCTCCGAGTATTATGATGTGAGCCTTAAACGAATGAATGCCGATGCCGTTAAAGAGAAAGGCGGACGGATATTAGAGTTTGACCTCAGGGATATCGAGGGCTATAAGAATCTTCCTTCAGATATAGACTATATCTTCCACTATGCCGCTCAGCCTGGGATATCGGCCAGTTCAAGTTTTGAAGATTACCTGACAAATAATGTTTTTGCAACAAAGAATTTGATCGACTGGGCTCTTGGTTTAGAGAATCTTAAAATGTTTGTAAACATTGGGACGTCTTCCATCTATGGTCTGGAAGCTACATTTCCCGAAGACGTTGCTCCCAAACCGGCATCTTTTTATGGCGTGACCAAATTGGCTGCCGAACAGCTGGTGTTGCAAAAGAGCAGGGAAAAGCAGATGAAGGCTTGTTCGTTGCGCCTGTATTCGGTTATAGGCCCTCGCGAGCGTCCTGAAAAAATGTATACCAAACTCATAGCCTGCGGATTAGACAGTAAACCATTTCCTTTGTTTGAAGGCAGCAAAGAGCATTTACGAAGTTTTACCTATGTTGGAGATATTGTAGATGGAGTGGTAAGTATAATGGGTAAAGAATCCCTGGTGGATGGAGAAGTTATAAACATCGGTACCGAGGCCGAACATACTACAGCTGAAGGCATTGAAGCTGTTGAACAAGTACTCGGGAAAT
>JABDPU010000033.1 GCA_013042625.1 Flavobacteriaceae bacterium
CTCCCTCACTTTTATCGTATTAACCAAACTTAACTCCATGATGAAATCATCTTTTCTCAGAGTGCTGGTATTCGTTTGCCTGTTCAGTTCATTATCAGCATTTTCTCAAAACCAGACCAATAGTCAAAAATTAAAACAATTACCTCTCAATCATGAATTGCGAGAGTCCTATGAAAATTTAGGTTTACAGGCGAAAACAAAAGCAGATAACTGGTTAAACCAATTGTCTTTGCCTGATGCCGACTTTAACACTATAGAACTCGATAAAGAAGGTGGGGTATTTTATGTTGAACCTGTTGTTCTTGAAGAGGAAAATTCTCAACCTGATGAAAAACCATTTAAAGGTGATTTAAAAGTTTCTGCTTCAGAAATATTTACCCTTCACAGTAAACCCGGGGCTTCTCGTGTTGTTTATGTGAATTTTACGGGCTATACCTTCAGCGGAACCGCATGGAACGATTCGGCAGGGGTAGGCACATTTGTTGCACGGCCCTATGATTCTAACGGAAATGAAGGAAGTTTTTCCACCAATGAGATTAACGATATGGCCTCGATATGGAGTCGCATCTCGGAAGATTATGCTGCATTTGACATCGATGTGACTACGGAGCAACCTCCGAGTTTCGGACCAAATGTCGGTCATATTTTAATTACCAACCGAACCGATGCGAATGGAAACAATCTATACCCAAATTCGGCGGGCGGTGTGGCTTATGTAAATGTATGGGGATATAGTAACTATACTTATTACCAACCGGCTTTGGTTTTCTATAACCACCTGGGTTCATCAAATGCACACAACATTGCCGATGCTTCCAGTCATGAACTGGGCCATAATTTGTCTTTATCGCATGACGGTAGAACAGGTGAGAGCTATTACAGCGGCCACGGCTCTGGCAATACCAGCTGGGCACCAATTATGGGAAGTGGATACACCAAAAATGTAACCCAATGGAGTAATGGTAATTATACTGGCGCTAATAATTTTCAAGAAGATATAGTAGAAATTGGAAATCGATTGGGCTACAGGGCAGATGATCATGGAGACGACATCAATAATGCAACAGCGCTTAGCCTGGATACAGGTGGAATTGTTAATGTTACTGATCCTGAAACCGATCCATTTAATACCGATAATGATAATAAAGGAGTAATTGGAAGCAGTAGTGATGTGGATATGTTCTCTTTTGCCACCACCGGAGGCTTAACTTCCTTAACCGTCACTCCAAACTGGAGAGCCTATAACTATGAGACTTACCGAAGTTCGAATCTGGATGTTCGGATCAAATTATATGATAATTCAGGGAGCCTGTTGGGAACGTACAACTTCGCCTCCCAAACCGAAGCCAATTTATCTGTCAGTTTAGGTGCCGGAACATACTATATCGGCATTGAAGGTGAAGGATCAAGTAATTATAACGACTATGCAAGTCAGGGGAATTATTATATCTCCGGAAACATAGAAGGCGGCATAGGAGACAATGTTGATCCTGTGGCCGACTTTACATATAGTGAAGCGGATAGAACGGTCACATTTACCGATGCTTCATCAGATTCCGACGGAACCGTTGTAAGCTGGTCATGGAATTTTGGTGATGGTGCCACATCGACAGATCAAAATCCGATTCACACCTATTCATCTGATTCCGATTTTACCGTAAGTCTTACAGTAACCGATAATATTGGTGCAACCGATTCTACATCTCAAATTGTAACCACTTGCCTTGATACCGATAGCGACGGCGTTTGTGATGATCTTGATATTTGTCAGGGTGGAGATGATAACGTGGATACAGATGGTGACGGCACACCCGATTTTTGCGATAGCTGTAACGATCTTATAGATACAGATGGTGATGGCGTTAGTGACTGCGTTGATCAGGAGATCAATTCGCCTTGTCCGCTTAATGTAGATTCTAATGGTGTTTCTATTGATTCCGATGGTGATGGTATAGCCGATTGCAATGATCAGGAGGTTAATTCACCATGCCCTAATAATGTAGATGGGAACGGAGTATCAATTGATTCAGATGGTGATGGCGTTTGTGATGATCTGGATATCTGTGAAGGCGGAGATGACAACGTCGATTCAGATGGTGATGGAATCCCTGATTTCTGTGATACATCAGTCTGTATTGGAGATACAACTTCATTCGGCCAAAGTACATTAACACATTCCGGACCAGGTTCAAGTAATACCTCGGCAACAATTCCGGTTGATGGACAGGATATAGCATTTACGATTTCAAGTATTAACTCCCGAACCGGAGGAAAACCCGCGAATCGATTTATAGAAGAGGTGACTGTCACCTATGTCGATGGACTAGGGAATAATCAGAATTACGGCGTATTCAGTAACCAAAGTTCAGTAAACGTCAGTATTGCAGGTTTTGTTCAGTCGGTTACGGTTAGTTTAGCCGATGCATACGATGGAAATACTGCAACAAATATGAGTATTGATTTAAGTATTGTAGACTTCTGTGTTGAAACTGTACCGTGTAATGATTCAGATGGTGATGGTGTCTGTGATGTGGATGATCAGTGCCCAGGATTTGATGATAACCTTGACACCGATGGTGATGGCATAAGCGATTGTCTTGATCAGGAAGTTAATTCACCTTGCCCGAACTCTGTTGATGCCAACGGCGTGTCATTAGATACCGATGGTGATGGTGTTTGTGATGATCTTGATGCATGCGAAGGAAGTAATGATGCAATTGACACTGATGGGGATAGCATTCCTGACGGCTGTGATATTTGTGAAGGTTTCGATGATTCTATCGATTCAGATAGCGATGGCATTCCTGATGGATGTGATACATCAAACTGTGTACCTGATACAGGAGACTTCAATTTAAATCCATTGACGCATTCCGGAAGTGGTTTCAACAGTTCTTTGGTTAATCTACCTGCTAATAGTCGCGATATTACTTTCACGATTTCTGGTATAGGTGAGAGAACCGGAGGAAAACCAATCAGGCGTTATATTGAAGAAGTAACCGTATCTTATATCGATGGCCAGGGAGCTAGTCAAAACTATGGTGTCTTTAGTGGAACTAGTTCTGTAAATGTAAGTATTTCCGGATATGTTCAATCTATAACTGCAAGCTTGGCAGATGGATATGATGGAGACTCTTCAACACTATTGAGCGTTGATTTATCAGCAGTTGATTTCTGTGTTGAAAGTTCAGCGGCATCAGCCGGTGCTGGAATCTCTGGAACCTCCCCTGCAGGAATAAGTGATAATTCAATCAAACTGTATCCCAACCCGGCCTCTGGAGTGGTCAATATCGAAATAAATGGATATGATGACTTAAGTCCGACGGCCTCCTTGTATAATTTAATTGGCCAGTTGGTTATGACTCGAGAATTAGGTGATTCCAGGTCTAGCCAGATTGCGCTCGATGACATGGCTGATGGATTATATCTGATGGTTATAAAGGATAAAAATGGTAGTACCCTTCAAACCAAACGTCTTATAATTAAGAACTAATCATAGATTATTAAATGAAAAAGCTGCTTGAAAAAGCAGCTTTTTTTGTTTACAGGCCGGGGATGCTGGTTAATTCGATTTCGAAATTATAGAGGCTTTAAAAGCCAATGAATATGTCGTATCTTTAGTAGTTAAACTATTGGCAGTCTTCGGCAGCTACCACTTTTATGCTTTACCGGATTTTTAAATCTTTGTTTTACCTGGCTGTTAAAGGCTATTTTCGCTCCATACATTTAGAGGATAAAAAGCATGTGCCAGAACATGGACCTTTGATTTTCGTAGCGAATCACACCAGTGCATTTATGGACCCCATTTTACTGGCAGTACATATCAAACGCCCTGTGTATTTCCTGGCCAGGGGAGAGGCCTTTAAATCAAAATTAGCGTCAGTCTTTTTTAACTGGCTGCATATGATCCCGATATTCAGGCCTGAAATCTCCCCGGATGAGGTCCATAAAAATGAACAGATCTTTCAGCGTTGTTTTGATCATTTATCCAAAGGAAAAACTATGATGATCTTTCCTGAAGGATTTAGCAAAACAGAACGACGGTTGAGGCCTTTAAAAACGGGAGCGGCAAGGATTGGGCTTGGTGCAGAAGATCAGCATGATTTCAATCTGGGTGTAACGATTATGCCTATCGGGATAAACTATTCCAATCCGCATTACTTCAGAAGTGATGTGTATGTCAAATTTGGAGATCCAATTCATCTTGAAAACTATAAGGAAGATTATAAGGCCGACCCTTTCAGTACTGCACAGGAACTAACTGAAACCATTAAAGTTGAATTAGAACGGCTTACTGTAATTGTCAGTGATAAAAAACTGGATCAGCTGGTGAATGACATTGAACGTTTTTATAGAAGTGAATTAAGAGAAAATCTTCATGGAGAGCATAAGGCGGCCCAGGATTTTTACCTGTCCCGTGAAATTGTGAAGGCTGTGACCTATTACAAGTCGGTTAAGCCCAGGGCAACAATGATGTTTCAAGAAAAGATCTCCAATTATTTAGATGCCCTATCCCGACTTCATATAAGCGATGCCGAGATTCGTCAGCCAAAACAATATGCCAGATCAATTCGTCATACTTTGTACTTTGTTTTAGGACTCCCCATATTTCTTTATGGCTTTATAGTGAATATTTTACCATATCAAATAGTAAAATTCCTATCGCGAAAGGTTAGGGTTCGTAAAGATTTTATCGGTTCGATGAAGCTGGCTTTCGGGATGTTCATTTTTTTGATTTTCTATATCCTTCTTGCCGTGATGTTCTCATTCCAGACCAAATGGTATTGGGGACTGCTATTTGTAATTACGCTTTATCCAAGCGGACTGTTTTGCCTGAATTATATCAAGCATTATTATCGGCGGAAAGGGCATATGACTTATGGCCGTTTATATCGTAAGCGAAAAACGACGATTCAAAAACTGAGGGCCAGGCGAAAGAAAATTCTCGATGAGCTTGAAAGCGGTCGTCAATTATACCTCAAGCAGCGCATCCTGTTTTAATGAAACTTCCGGGATTGTATGTTTGACCTGTTCAAATCGTGCCTGGAAAAACCTTAGATACTTGGGTTCATAGGTCATCTTTAATCCTTTTATGCTTTCCCTTCTTTCAAAAACATTACAAACAGCTTCCACGATCACATCCATATGAGCCTGTGTATACACCCGCCTCGGTATAGTTAAACGCAGCAATTCAAGATCGGGATAATTGTGTTCTCCCGTCTCCTTATTTCTTCCAGCGGAAACCACCCCGCGTTCCATGGCGCGGATTCCCGACTCAGTGTAAAGTTCCGCCGCTAAGGTTTGTGCAGGAAACCGGTCTTGCGGAATATGAGGCAAGAACTTTTTAGCATCTAGAAAAACGCCGTGAGTACCAATGGGCAACACTATGGGAATACCCTTTTTCTCAAGCTTTTTTCCCAGGTAATACACCTGTCCTATCCTGGCATGCATATGCTCATCCCTGACAGATTCAGAAATGCCAATGGCCATGGCTTCCAGGTCCCTGCCCGCCAGTCCGCCATAAGTATGCAATCCTTCATATACCACAACCATGTTGCGAGCCTGGTCAAAGATATCGTAATCGTTCACAGCCAAAAAGCCTCCGATGTTCACCATGGCGTCCTTTTTAGCACTCATCGTGGCACCATCGGTTAGTGAACAAATTTCAAGTACAATTTCAGCAACCGACTTATCTGCATAACCTTCTTCAATTTGCTGAATCATAAAGGCGTTTTCGGCAACGCGCGTCATGTCGTGAATGATCTTTATGCCATATTTATCGGTGAGTTCCCTTACTGCTTTCAAATTGGCCAGTGAAAGGGGTTGTCCGCCCGCCATATTAACTGTTGTAGCTATTGCGACATATGGAATGCGTTCGGCTCCAACCTCCTTGATGAGGTCTTCCAATTTTTCCAGGTCGATATTGCCTTTAAAAGGGAAGATATTTTCAGGGTCATGTGCTTCATCAATAATTACATCTACAAATTTTCCACCGGCAAGTTGCTGGTGAAGTCGTGTGGTGGTGAAGTACATATTGCCGGGTATCACATCGCCTTCCGAGATCAGGATCTGTGATATGATATGTTCGGCACCACGCCCCTGGTGGGTGGGTACCACATATTTGTAACCATAATATTTGTTGATGGTTTCCTCAAGGCTATAGAAATTCCGACTGCCGGCATAGGCCTCATCGCCGAGCATAAGTCCGGCCCACTGCCGGTCACTCATGGCAGAGGTGCCGCTATCTGTTAGTAAATCGATATATACATCTTCCGATTTTAATAAGAAGGTATTGAATCCGGCCTCTTCTATGGCCTTTTTACGATGAGACTCGGTCGACATAAAAACGGGTTCTACCATCTTTATTTTGTAAGGTTCCGCCCAGGTATTTTTTATCATATGTTGATTTTTTAAAAGCATCCCAAAGTTCAGTATATATCGGTCAATATGAAATGACTTTAATCATAATAAATATATGATTTCACGGTGTTTTCTATCAGAGTCTATGAATGATATATATCATAGGCTGGGAAGTCTGAACATATTACTTTGCAGAAAATCAGATGAAGCATGAAGGACCTCCCATATGCCGAACCCTACAAGACCAAAATGGTCGAATATATGAGGCCGTCAACTATCGAGGAACGCAAACAATGGATTAAAGAAGCCGATTATAACCTGTTCAATTTATCTTCAGACAAGGTATTTATCGACCTGCTGACCGATTCAGGTACAGGCGCTATGAGCGACAAGCAGTGGGCTGAGATGATGGTTGGAGACGAAAGTTATGCTGGGTCACAGTCTTATTTAAAACTTAGGGATACGGTCAGGAGAATCACGGGTTTCCAATATTTTTTACCTACCCATCAGGGGCGAGCGGCAGAAAATGTGTTGTTTTCTGTTTTGGTCAATGATGGTGATATAGTTCCAGGAAACTCCCATTTCGACACCACCAAGGGCCATATTGAATTCAGAAAGGCTTCTGTGGTCGACTGTACAATTGATGAGGCATTTAACACTACGGTATTCCATCCCTTTAAAGGAAATGTCAATATTGAAAAACTAGAGAATTCATTAAAGCTAAATGCCGGTAAAGTGCCATTCGTGATTGTTACTATCACCTGTAATTCCGCCGGAGGCCAACCGGTTTCTATGGAAAACATCAGGGCCGTTTCCGAAGTTTGTAAGAGGCGTCATATTCCGTTACTGATCGATGCTGCCCGTTTTGCCGAGAATGCCTATTTCATAAAAATGCGGGAGGAAGGATACCGTAACAAATCCATTAAGGAAATCGTTAAAGAATTCTTTTCCTATACCGATGGGATGACCATGAGCGCAAAGAAAGACGGATTGGTAAACATGGGCGGATTTATCGCCCTGAATAATGAAGAGGTTTACAAAAAAGCATCGGTTTTCAGTATTATGTTTGAAGGCTTTAAAACCTATGGTGGATTGAATGGCAGGGATATGGGAGCACTTGCGGTGGGACTGGATGAAGCTACAGAGTTTGATTATTTACACTCCAGAATAGGCCAGGTAGCATATTTGGGAGAGTTATTGGTTAAGTATGGCGTACCGGTACAGCAACCCTTTGGCGGGCATGCTATTTTCCTTGATGCCAACAAATTTGTACTGACCATTCCCAGGGATGAATACAGGGCCCAGGCCCTGGCCATAGAGCTTTACATCGTTGGTGGAATAAGAAGCGTTGAAATAGGAACCATTCTGGCCGATCGCGATCCATTCACCCATAAGAATCGATATCCGGAGTTGGAACTCGTACGTTTGGCCATACCAAGAAGAACTTACTCTCTAAACCATATGAGATATGTAGCTTCGGTGATCAGGAAGATCTACGACTCAAGAAGCCAGGCTAAGCGAGGGTATCGTATTATTGATGAAGCGCCAATTATGAGGCATTTTACGGTAAAGTTGGAAAAGATTAAGACATGAATGGATAAGCCTTTGTTTTATTATCCAGCCTGCTCTCTGATTGATTCATCTAAATAGGAACCGTAAATTTTAATGATCTATCCAATGTTAGTGTTGTATCTTGTTAAAGGATGGAAAGTAGAAGAATGACATCAAAGATTTTGATTACCAGCGTTGGTAGTATGGTGGCTCAAAATATACTTGAGACACTTAAGTACAGAAGGCAGAATCTTTTCATCATCGGAACAGACGCCAGTGCAGATGCCCCATTATATGATTGCGATAAGGTTTTTTTAGTTCCGGATTCTGAACTCCCACCTTCTGATTTTTCGGAAAAAATATTACAGATAATCAAATCTGAAAATCCTGATGTCATCATTCCAGGCCGTGATATAGATGTAATTATCCTGGGAATGTTAAAATCTCAGCATCCTGAATTGGCTCATAAATTTGTGGTTGGAAATTATGAAATCGCCAAAATTGTTGAGGACAAATGGGCCAGTTATTTGTTTTCAATGGAAACCGGATTGCCATTTGCCGATTCCATTCTTTATGATTCAAAATATGATCGGGAGGCCGTTGGTTTGTTTATAAAGAAACATGGTTTTCCGCTTATACTAAAACCCCGGAAGGGATTTGCGAGTCGATCGGTTTCATTGATCGTTAATGAAGGACAGTTGGCAAATCAAGATGATGTTCAGGGCATGATATTGCAGGAATATTTGGGGTCGCCGGAAGTTATTATTGATTTTACCAATGATTTGATCAGGAAGGGGACACCCTTGTTTTATACTCTGGAGGATGTGAAGTACAGCCTTCAACTGTTCATAGATCGGTCAGGAGGATTAAAAGACAGCCTGGTGACTCTACACAAAATGAAAAATGGAGTAAGTGGAAGGGTAGATATCCATTCTAATCATGGTATGGATGACATCATTACGTTATTTCATGATGTTTTTGCTAAAAAAGGCTGGTATGGGCCGCTAAATGTTCAATTTCAAAAGTCGAACAAAACGAATGAACTCAAGGCTTATGAAATTAACGCAAGGTACACCGGGGCAACAGCTGCAAGATATATTTTGGGTTATGACGAAGTTGGTTTTGCCTTGTCCGAATCGGGTATTAAATTAGCTGGTGCAGATCCCATATTCAATTCTCAAAAGAGTGTTTTAAAGCAAACTTATATTTCCGAGCGCCCAGATCATCATATTGCAGCTCTTAACAGAGATGGAGTATGGGAAAGGAAATAATAGCCATTCTGATTTCACTTACCTCTTACCGAATTGTTGCTTCAATACTTACTGGAGTTCTGTGATTTCAGAAAATCTAAACTTCTATTATTGAATATCTGCGGTTGCTCAACGTTTACAACATGTCCGCAAGCAGGTATTATTGTCAGACTTGAAAAAAGATGTTGTTCTGTTATTTTTTTTACGGAAGGCAGGAATAAATGATCCTCCTCACCCATGATGTAAATAGTTGGAATACCTATGTCATTCAGCCTGAAAAACCTGAGTAGCGGATTGATTTCCGAAGCCAGTTTGAACCATCTGATAAATTCTTTCTGGTAGAGTTTTTTCGCCTCATTAATAAATAGAAGACGCGATTCCTTATGATTTCGCTTGGGCATAATAATAAAGGCGAATAGCCGGTAGAGGTACATATAAGGGATAACCGATTTAAAGATCACACCAAAGCGCATCAGGATTTGGGAACGGAAATTCAAATGCGTTATCGCTCCACCCATGATCATACTGCTGACTCTTCCGGGATGATGATCGGCAAGATTCCTAATTAGAATGGTACCCAGGGAAATGCCTACAAAATGGGATCGTTCAATTTTCAAATAATCAAGAACCTCCAGGATATCATCAGTGATAGAATCAAAGGTGTAGGATTCATTTAAGGCATCTTTTAGTGTGGGTTTACTTCTGCCATGGCCGCGTAAATCAAGAACCAGCACATTATATTCTACCTTGAAACTCCTGATCTGGCGGAACCAGATCGAGGAACTGCCCCCTGCACCATGAACAAAGGTGACCCAGTCGGAATCTTCAGAATGAATATAGGTGTAGTGATTTAACACATTGCGAAATTACTAATGATCGAAGGTGTAGAGCTATTTTTAACAGGAAAATAACTCAAAACTGATCAAATTGTATTTATAACCCAAGCCTAAATAGTACCAGGCGAGCCCATTTCACTTTAATCGCAGACTTCTATTGGGACGACAATTACAGTCAACAATCCGCCAACACCCCAAACAACATGATATTCAGTATGGCATGTCTGGGAGGACTCATCATCACCTCTATTGACAACAGGATTATCGTCACCATCAGTAAATGACAAGAATGCAAAAGACAGGAATAAGGCCAATGCGAGGTTAATCAACTTAAATTTTTTCATATTTCAGATTTTTGTGATAGGATTTTAAATGTAAAAATTAAATATACAAAGAAATGGTTATAGGAATTTGATTAGAAAAGTTCAAATTTCAAATCAGTTAGAAGCAACCTTTTACCGGCTTATGCATCATAATTATATAACTAAGCCTTGCCATGCGATATTTACTATTATTGTGCTTGTTATTCCTTTGTTTTTCGTGTTCACCTAATGATGACGATTCAGGAAATAATCAAATCGGCAATATCGATAATACCGGAGATAATGATCCGCCGAATGATGATCCGGATCCGGTTGATGATCCGGACTCACAGAATGCATATGAGCTACTATTCGTTGGAAATAGCCTGACCCTGACTAACGATTTACCTCAATTGGTAAAAGACCGTGCCGAACAACTCGGCATTACAATTGGTGTTACCACGGAAGCTAATCCTGGATTCGGACTTGAAGATCATTGGAATTCAGGAATAATACAAGGCCAAATCAACAGTGGCTTTTATGACTATGTGATCATACAGCAGGGACC
>JABDPU010000039.1 GCA_013042625.1 Flavobacteriaceae bacterium
GAGCTCAGCCATAGGCTGGTCTCAAACCAAACGTATTGAAAAAGTCAGCAAATCTGCTGATGAAGTTATTATTCCATACGAAAAATATCAACTCGACAACGGATTAACCCTGGTGATCCATGAAGATCATTCGGATCCCCTGGTGCATGTGGATATCACCTACCACGTGGGCTCCGCTAGAGAAGAATTGAATAAGTCAGGGTTTGCTCATTTTTTTGAACATATGATGTTTCAGGGATCAGAGAATGTAGCTGATGAGGAACATTTTAAACTGATTACAAATGCCGGGGGGACACTAAATGGATCTACCAATCGGGATCGCACCAACTACTATCAAACTACACCAAGTAATCAGCTGGAATTGTTACTATGGTTAGAAGCCGATCGCATGGGCTTCTTTTTAGATGCTGTAACTCAGGAGAAGTTTGAAGTACAACGTGAGACCGTAAAAAATGAAAAAGGACAAAACTATGACAACAGACCTTATGGAAGGTTTAGAGAAGTCAACGCCGCAGCAATATATCCTTACGGACATCCGTATTCATGGTTGACCATTGGGAAATTAGAGGATCTTGACCGTGTTGATGTAAATGACCTGAAGAAGTTTTTCCTGAGA
The DNA here is from genome assembly GCA_013042625.1 of Flavobacteriaceae bacterium. Taxonomy (GTDB): domain Bacteria; phylum Bacteroidota; class Bacteroidia; order Flavobacteriales; family Flavobacteriaceae; genus SHLJ01. Next base: position 617 of record JABDPU010000039.1, read on the forward strand.
TGGTATGGCCCCAACAATGCCACACTAACTGTTGGTGGTGATGTGAATCCGAAAGAAGTAATAAAGATGGTAGAAAAATACTTCGGAGTGATTCCTGCCGGCCCTGAGGTGACACCTCTTAAATTGGATGCACCTACCTTAGATGCAGATCGCTACGTGAGCTATGTGGATAAGAATATACGGTTTCCTGCCCTAATGTTTTCGTATCCAACCGTACCCAGGTTCCATCCTGACGAAGCCCCTTTAGATTGCTTGTCAGAGATCATCGGCGTTGGGCAAAGCTCTTTCCTGTTTAAAAAGTTTGTATTGACTAAAAAGGCCATACAAGCTTCCAGTTTTAACGGTGCCAGTGAACTGGGAGGAGAAATGTCATTTTTTGTACTTCCTTTCCCTGGAAAAACCTTGGCAGAATTTGAGCTCGAAATGAGACAGGTTCTTGAAGAGTTTGAAAAGACTGGTGTTACTGATGATGACATTATTAAATTCAAGGCCAATCAGGAATCAAATTTTATCAATGGTTTGGCCAGTGTAAGCGGGAAAGTATCACAACTAGCTAGTTATGAAACGTTTATGAGCAACCCCAACGGGATAAAAATGGATCTGGAAAGATATCAGAATATCACTAAAGAGGATGTGATCAGAGTATATAACCAATATATAAAAGGAAAACCTGCGGTTATTTTAAGTGTGGTTCCTGAAGATGGCTCAGCTCCGGCAAAACCAGATAATTATAAGCCCCAAACAGAAGGGGTCAATCCGTTTCCAACCACAGATTACTCAGGGCTGACCTATTCTAGGCCTGAAGGAGATACATTTGACCGAAGCATTCAACCAACACCTGGAGCTTCTCCTTTAGTGAAAGTTCCGGATTTCTGGGCAACCAATCTGAAGAACGGAATTAAAGTGATCGGTACACAGACCGATGAAATCCCGGTAGTAGCTTTACAATTGAATATCAATGGAGGACACCGAATGGATATCCATTCGCCGGATAAATCGGGATTGGCTGTTTTAACAGCTTCACTCATGAATGAGTCTACCGAGAATTTTACTTCAGTAGAGATACAGGAAGAATTACGCAAGATTGGCAGCAGTATAAGTGTTTTCGCAAACAATTCACAAACCATTCTAAGCGTAAATACCTTAAAAAAGAATCTTGGTAAAACCATGGAGCTTTTGGAGGAAGTATTATACAGACCTAAGTTTTCAGAGGAAGATTATGATCGAATAAAGAATCAGCAATTGGAAGGCTTAAAATCAAATGACAAAGATCCTGCTGTAATCGCATCAAATGTATATCGCCGACTACTTTATGGTGATGACCACATCTATTCGGTTCCCAGTAGTGGTATTGTAGAATCCGTCGACAAAATCAGTCTTGATGACGTCAGGAGTTTTTATGCAAAGTACTATGTGCCTGAATTGTCAGAATTGGTTGTTGTTGGCGATATTTCGGAAAAAGAAATCATGTCCGCTTTAGGCTTTTTAGAAAATTGGGAGAACAAATCAGTCAAAATTCCTGAATTACCGACTGTCAAGGATCAGAATCAAACCAAAATTTATCTGGTCGATAAACCACAAGCGCCTCAATCAGAGATTCGTATAGGATATATAACAGATATGCCTTATGACGCTACAGGAGATTATTTTAAGTCTTATCTGATGAATTATGCCTTAGGAGGTGCTTTTAACAGCAGGATCAATTTAAATTTAAGGGAGGACAAGGGCTGGACCTATGGAGCACGATCCTTTTTTAATTCTGATGATAATCCCGGTCCATACACGGCCAGTGCTGGAGTCAGAGCCGATGCAACTGCAGGAGCTGTCTCTGAATTTATGAAAGAAATCACCGACTATAAGAACGACGGTATTACCGAAGAAGAATTGAACTTTATGCGTAATTCAATTGGTCAGCGAGATGCCCGTAGTTATGAGACCCCCAGACAAAAAGCAAGTTTCCTGAGCAGGATTGTTCACTATGATCTGGATAAGAACTATGTGGATGAACAAACCAAGATTATTAACACCATTACTAAAGAAGAGATCAACAATTTGGCTGATAAAAAGCTGCAAATTGATAACATGAATATTGTAGTAGTGGGAGATAAAGCCGGCAATATTGATGCATTAAACGCATTGGGCTATGAGATCGTTGAGCTAACCGTAAAAGGTGAAGTAAAAAAGTCAATCAAGAAAGAAATAAAGGAGTAATTTTTCTTTTTCAAATACATATTTAAGTCTTCCAACTTAAAAAGGCTTTCTAAACATTTTTAGAAAGCCTTTTTTATTGTTGTGCATTATACTCAGAATATCAACTTCTCATTTTTCCCACAAACTCCAATTGTTAGTAAACTTTCCTTGGACTACATTCCTTAAAGTTCATAAGTTGAAAATAGTGGCACTGCAAATATCATATCATAAGGACCAGCTTATAATGGGTAAATGAGCGTCATTAAGGTAATAAATCGGGTTTCAGTTCGTTCTTAAATCGTGTATTTCAACCGTTTTTTCGTACACTTTATCGATGTATATTCTTACGGCCTATGTTTTTGAGCAATTAAAATCCTTTTGAAAACATTTATGAACCATATGAAATACGGATTTAAAAGTTGAAACCGGACATAACCAATATTTTCCCTTATGCGGCCAAATTTTACCCAAATCTGCGGCTTATTTTTCTTTTTTAACATACTAGTTGGCTATTCTCAGGTCACACTAAACGCCTCATTAGGAAGCCCGACAGGATCTTACAGTAACCTTAAGGAAACATTTGACCGAATTAACGACGGTACTCATCAGGGGGATATTACTATTCAAATAACTGCGGACATAACTGAAAATGTGACGGCTGTCCTCAATAATAGCGGTGCCGGTTTTAGTAATTACACATCTGTTACGATCACCCCATCAGGTGGTGCACCCAGGATAGTAAGTGGAAATCTGGCTTCCAATGGATTAATATACCTTAACGGAGCCGACTATGTAACTATAGACGGTCTGAATACCCTGGGCAATGCCCTGATTTTTGAAAACGAGAATCCTGCCGCACCCACAATTAAGTTTTCAAGTAACTCAAATGCTTCTGAAAATAACCTGATCACTAATTGTACGATATTGGGAGCGACTTCTTCCAGCTATTCTGGAGTAATCCTATTCCAATGGGCCAGCAATAATGTCCTTTCAGACAATGTAATTGGACCATTTTCCAATAACAATCCTGCCAATCTTATTTACGCTGGTTATTTTTATGCTGGTGATAGCAACTTCAATTCAATCACAGGTAATGACTTATCTGATTATGGAAATTCATCAGCCACGCGGGCCGCTGCTATTTATTTAGAATATGGGACTAATTGGACCATAAATAACAATACAATATTCCAAAGTTCTGCAAGATCCTTTAATAACCCTAGTTTTAACAGGTACTATGGGATCTATGTAAGAAATGGATCAGGCCATCAGATCAACAACAACATCATTGGCTATAGCTCTGCATCTCAAACTGGAATAACCCAAATCGACCTTTCCGGAGCCGCTTCCAGTGTGGACCTCTATCCGATACATTTTACTTCAGATGGCAGTACAGAGTCCAATATTGAAAACAATGTCATATCAGAATTTTCAATAAGTGGGACAACCCAGCACATTGGCTTTTATCCCATTTTCTATGAAGGGACTTATAATTCTTCTGCAAGTATATTGCGTAACGCACGTATTTCCAACAATTTGGTTGGTTCTGAGACCAAACCAAATGCCATTACATTAAATACAGGAGGGAATATGCGCTTCAGAGCAATCCTCCTGGGTAATCCCGGCAGTTCGCTAAATTATCTGTATGATGTTACTATCAATAATAATCGCATTGGTGGAATACAGGTCCCTACTACAGGAAGCAGCCTTGGATATTTCAACGGAATAACGACTAAAGGATATGCTGGATCCATTGTACGGGTCACTGAAAACACAATCGGATTCCCCTCAGCGCCTATACAAATTGGGGATAACCCTACGAGCAGTCAATATTCCTATTCCGGTATCTACGTGTCCTATAACGGCTATGAGCATGTCACCCTGGAGGGGAATACCATTCAAAATTTAAGATCGTATTCAACCAACTACAGCTCACAGGGAATTGAGCTTTTCAAATACAACCCTACTAACACTTATGTAATAACCGATAACACGGTACGCAGTTTACAAGCTGAAGGAGAACTGTCGGGGATTAAGTCGAACTATAATCCATCTGGAAGCTTGTATGCGGATAATAAGATTTATGATCTTCTATCCAATCATAATACGTATGGTATGTACCTGGGTGAAAAGAGTTCAACCATAGCACGTAATTTCATCCATAGTTTGGTGACCACCGACAACACAAGATCCGTTGCTGGGATTTATATGCGTTCTTTTTCAGCACCGGTGAACACCGTTAAAAATAATATTGTTAGTCTGGGCAGTGATGCTCTGGGTTCAGCCCTGAACAACTCGGCTATTTATGGCATATACGACAATACCAATGGGGCCAGCAGTGACTATTATTTCAATACGGTTTCTATACATGGCACGGGAAATTCAGGCAACCAAAATTCCTATGGGTTCTACAGGGTGTACAGTAACTATAATTCGGTAATTAAAAACAACCTGTTTGCCAATTCTCGAACTAATACCGGAGCGACTGGAAATCATTATGCCATACGGTTAAGAAATAATACCAGTTTGACAATCGATAGTAACACGTATTATGCAAGTAGCCCCGATGGAGTACTTGGCCAATTTAATTCCTCAAACCACAGTACACTGGGCAGTTGGCAGAGCGCCACCGGCCAAGACCTTAACAGTTTAGAAAGCGACCCTCAATTGAATGAGGCTAATGGAACTGCTCCAGAGGGATATTTGCCAATTAATTTGGAGCAAGGTGAGGCGATTTCCGGAATTACTACCGATTTTTATGTGGGTCCCCGGAACAACCCGCCTTATATGGGAGCCCTGGAAAGTCTTTACACGCTAAACTCGACCATAACTGCAAACCCAGGTAGCATAACAGCAGATGGCAGCAGTACCGCCTCCATCATCGTACAGCTCTTTGATGCCAACAACAACCCTATCCTCACCGGAGGGGAAACCGTTACTATCAACACCAGCCTGGGAAGTATTTCCGGGG
>JABDPU010000041.1 GCA_013042625.1 Flavobacteriaceae bacterium
AGGAAGAGGTCGTGACCTTCACATCGGTTTCCAAAATTCATGAAGAAAATGCGAGTATTGAAATAAATATCCCTGTTGCCCAAGGGGAAACTGTGTTAAGCAAATCGATAAACAAAACTATTAACGACCATATTGCCAATATGCTGAATTTCAGCGAAGAACCGGTTAATAATCTCGATCTTGACCAAGCCATTGAGCAATTTGATCAGGAATATTCAAGTTTTAAAAGTGATATTGCAGAAAGCGCATTGGTATGGGAAGCCATATTTGATTCCGAAGTGATCTACCAGTCTTCAGAGGTAATTTGTATTGCCTTGAATGGATATATGAATACAGGAGGTGCTCATGGCAACATGAACATCACCCTATATAATTTTGATGGTGAAACGGGCGAACTACTTGAACCAAAAGACCTCGTTTCAGATTTAGATAAATTTACAGAATTTGTCAAGCCTTATTTTATCCAGGCTATTGCGCAAAAAGATGATGAAGGTATTGAGGAATACTTTTTTGGAGACCCCTTTCATCTTCCTGCAAATATCGGAATAAATGATGATGGTTTACTCATACTCTATAATGTCTATGAAATTGGGAGCTATGCACAGGGCATTACTGAGTTCACCATCCCATTTGAAGATGTTCAGGCTTTTCTTCAGTATCAGTAGCCGTGTTTCTTAGTCAGATATTTAACAAATGATTCCACTGTCAGTCCCTGGCCGATGATTGAGAACAGAACGATCACATAGGTAATAACCAGGAATAATTCTCTATGCATAGCAGGTGTCAGGCTCAATGCTAAGGCGATGGAAATACCTCCTCGCAATCCACCCCAGGTCATAATGAGATTTGTTCTGGGCACAAAATCCAGGCGTTTAGTAAAATATTGTATCGGTAACCATAGCGACACATAGCGGCTTAACAGCACAACAGGAACGGCAATAATCCCGGCCAGAATATAATTCTCTTTAAAAGTTAGAACGAGGATTTCCATCCCAATCAATACAAACAGGATCGTATTGAGCAATACATCGATCAATTCCCAAAATTTGTCTACATATGTCTCCGTGATTTCAGACATGGCTTCATCCCGTGCTGTGTCGTTACCCACCACTAAACCGGCTGTTACCATAGCCAGAGGTGCCGAAAAGTGCCAGGCATGAGCCAGCACAGTCCCGCCCATTACAAGAGCCAGGGTTAAAATAACCTCCACCTCATAATTGTCGATACTTTTCATCAAAAGAAAGGTCAACTGGCCTAAAATGAACCCTAAACCAATACCTCCTAATACTTCAAAACCGAAAAGTTTCACAATATCAATAGCTCCCACTGCGCCCTCCGAAGAATTAGCAATGGTGAAAATGGTTAGAAATACGACCACACCAACGCCATCATTAAAAAGGGATTCGCCTACAATTTTAGTCTCAAGTTTCTTAGGAGCTCCTGCTTCTTTAAGAATCCCGAGGACCGCAATCGGATCGGTAGGTGAAATAAGAGACCCGAATAACAGGCAATATATATAGCTGATTTCAAAACCAAGCCAGAACAGTATATAATACATAACAGTACCGACCAGGAAGGTTGAAAACAGTACGCCCTTGGTTGCAAAAATCAAGATCGGCCATCTCTGGACCTTTAACTGAGCAAAATTGGTGTGTAGTGCACCGGCGAACAACAGAAAACTCAACATAAGGTCGAGCAATACCGTTTTGAAATCTATATTCTTTATAAACTCTTTTTCCCGGATTAGCAAGGTATCGTCAAACTGTCCTATGGCTACTATAATCAAGGTAAAGAGTAGAGTTATGATCATTAAACCAATGGTAATTGGCAATTTCAGGAATCTCACATTAATATATCCGAAAAGAGCTGATAACACCACAAGGATAGTGGCTATGGAAAAGTAGTCCATTTGTACTTATTAATTGTCTAAATGTAAGTAATTTTGAATTCCATTTCCAGAACTCATGAATAAAATATTCTACATTAAAAGCTGTAATACCTGTTTACGAATAATTAATGACCTGAAATTACCTGAAGGATTCATATTCAGAGATATAAAAGAGGATGCGCTCACTGTTTCTGAATTAAATGAATTGATGGAATTGGCAGGAAGTTATCAAGCTCTATTCAGCAGAAGGGCCAAATTGTACAAAGAAATGGGGCTGAAAGACCTCGATCTTTCCGAAGCGGATTACAAATATTATATTCTCGATCATTACACCTTTTTAAAACGTCCTGTTATTGTATTTGACAAGAATATATTCATTGGAAATTCCAAAGCTGTTACCGAAAAGGCATATAAGGCTATTCACGCTGTTTGAGAATTTCAAGATTTTGAATTATGTTAAAATTCAAAAAAAACAAGAAGCAAACTGTAATGGATTGCGTAGTTTACAAGACCATTAGCAGAGTAAGACCTGTATGAATCAATTCGAGTTTAAGTACTATTCTTCTGTAGATCTCATCGATGATACGATATGGAGTTCACTTGGATGTACCGATAACATATATTATACTGCTGATTTTTTGCGGGCTTTCGAGAACGCTAACTCAGATATAGAATTTACCTATGTTGTAATCTTCAGAGGAGAAAAGCCTATTGCTTTCGCCAATACTCAGATCGTCACCATTAGTGTTGAAACCATAACTAAAAACATTAAAATAAGTTCCTGGCTCAAGGGATTTGTAAACAACATATTCCGGAATTATCATATCAGGGTGATGTTTTGTGGTAATGTATTCCTCAGTGGTGAATATGGAACATTTTTGTGTCCTGGTGAGGATAAACTCGTCGCGTTTAAAGCGATTGCTGATGCGGTATCTGAACTCGCCAGTCGAACCAAGCCTTTAAATGCAATTTTTGTGAAAGATTTCAAGGAAGAGTCATTATTTATCACAGATCAATTAACAGATTTTGATTATACTCCAATGCATGTTGAGCCTAATATGATTATTTATCTCGATCCCGAATGGAAGAATTTTGATGACTTTAAAACAGCTCTGAAATCAAAATATCGTGTAAAGGCAAACAAGGCCGATTCACAAAGTGCTGCCTTAGATGTGAAGTGGATGAATGAACAGGATATTCTGCAATATCAAACCGAGTTGCAGAGCCTTTATGAGAATACAATAGCCAATGCCAATTTCAATGCCCAGATATTGAATTTAGACACCTACACATTTCTTAAATCAACCTATGGTGAAAATTTTGTGGTAAGGGGTTACTTTCTTGAAGGGCGATTGGTTGGATTTCTTTCGGCTATGCTAAACGGCCAGAATCTCGATGCTCATTTTATTGGCCTTAATTACGATTTGAACCGTCAATATGCCATTTACCCTCGGATATTGAATGATTACGTCAGACTTGGTATTGCCAAGGGTGCCAAGCTCATCAATTTGGGCCGCACGGCTTCAGAAATTAAGAGTACTTTGGGTGCTATTCCTGAGGAACTAACCTGTTATATCAGGCATAAACGTCATTTGCCCAACAAGATTATGAAACCGTTTATCCGATCGGTTAAGATCAAGACTTTCAGACAGCATCAGCCGTTTAAACAAAAAAAAGAGGCGAACGTCGCCTCTTGATTTATCTATATTTCTTGATCCTTATGTCCAGGCATTGATCAAACCGCCCATCAGTGCCATGGTAACTACCCAATATCCTGCATTGATCAAAACATATTTGAATGATTTCTGTTCAAAGAGTGAATTGGTTGCCAGAACCGGCAGTGCAACAAACAGTCCGACCATAGAACCATGCAAGGCACCATGCTTAAAAGTGAGAAAAGGTTCAACCCCGTGAGGTTCTCCCGGTCCTCCGCCTAAAAATACCTGAGGCCAGATAAAAAAAGCGACTAAAAATGCCATTACAAGCGCTAATCCATAGGTTTTCGCAGGGTTCATTTGCTTTGCTTTTTCCTCGGTCATGCCTGATTCCTTCATCCAGACCGTTCCAAATACTTTCGGGTTATACCAGATAAAGCCAACAACCATGGGCAGAATAGAGGCAGCAACAATGGCAAGCCAATTAATGTTCATTTCTTCCATAATGAATTGATTTAAGTTAGTTTGTAGGATGAAATTAAGAAAAATTCCCCGAAAGGGGTTTTATCAGTGCAGGTTAATCGGTTTAATTCCAGGTTTCTTTATTTCTGATTTCTCCAAAATTCTGAACCGATCTGCTTTTGGAAAAGCTTGTATCCTGCTTCGTAAATCTGATGACAACCTACCTAGTTTACGCGTTTTCAGGTCTATCCATGAAAAAAGTATCTCACTGAAGGCGAGGTTGGTCCCCTGCTGATCATAGAAATTGTGTTCCATCTTGATAAATCGGCAATCTTCAGTCGTGCCAACAATCTCAAGGCTCACCTTTATGTCCTGGTCAAGGTCGATTTCTTTGAAATAATAAATATGTTCGTAAAGTGCAATGGGACCAAGGCCAAGATCTCGCATTAGTTTCAGGTCTAAGCCCTGATCTGAGAAAAATGACATTCTGGTATGACTCATATATTCAACATACGCAGCATTCCCCAAATGGCTGTTGGCATCGATATCTCCCCACCTGATATCAAATTCTTTAAAATACATATTACAATAGATTTGAACAAAGGTAACCATAGAGGTGTAAGAATGGAAGATTGATTACAATTACAGCTGCTTTTGGTTATCTTTGCCATATCGTAAAACTAAGGTATGATAAGATCGATGACGGGATACGGCAAGTCTGTTTTCCAACTTCCGAATAAAAAATTGAGCATTGAAATCAAGTCGCTCAATAGTAAAAACCTGGACCTGAATGCCAGGATGCCCTCCATTTACAGGGAAAGAGAGTTGGATATCAGAAAGCTTCTCGCTCATGAACTTAAGCGCGGCAAAGTTGATTTTTCCATTTATTTAGAAACCACAGGTGAAGCCACCTCATCTAAGGTCAATCAATCTATGGTTGCAGCCTATATGTCTCAACTAAACGAAGTTGTTGAAGCGTCTCAGCTCGAATTGATTCAAATGGCGATAAGAATGCCTGATGCAGTGACTACAGATCGTAAAGATATCGATGAGGAGGAATGGAAAGTGATCTTTAATGAAATCAAGGCGACCTTAAAGAAAATTCAGGCTTACAGGGTGCAAGAGGGTGAAGCTCTGGAACAGGATTTTAAAAGAAGGATCGAGACTATTGCTCAATTGCTTGAACAGGTTGCAGCTATTGATCCTGAAAGGATCGAAGCCGTGCGTGAACGTCTGAGAAAGGGCATTGATGAATTAAAAGAAAAGGTTGATGAAAACCGCTTTGAGCAGGAACTGATCTATTATATTGAAAAATTCGATATTACCGAGGAAAAGGTGCGATTGAAAAATCACCTGGAGTATTTTGCCACTTCAATGGAAACCCCGGAGTCTAATGGAAAAAAGCTGGGTTTTATTTCACAGGAAATAGGGCGAGAGATTAACACCATTGGCTCTAAGGCGAATTATGCACCCATGCAAAAACTCGTGGTTCAGATGAAGGACGAACTGGAAAAAATAAAGGAGCAGTTGCTCAATGTATTGTAACGAATCCTTTGAGCTATTATCACATGCAGACAGGAAAGTTAATCGTTTTTTCGGCACCCTCAGGATCAGGTAAAACGACCATTGTCAAACATCTGCTCAAACAACCTGAACTCAACCTGGAATTTTCAGTATCTGCCACCTCACGGCCCATAAGAGGTGATGAAAAAGAAGGTAAAGACTATTATTTTCTGAGCGCAGAAGAATTCAAAATGAAGATTAAGAATGACGAATTTCTTGAATGGGAAGAAGTCTATCGCGATAACTTTTATGGTACTTTAAAAACCGAAGTAGAACGAATTTGGAGCTTGGGTAAACATGTAATCTTTGATATAGATGTTTCGGGAGGATTGCGAATTAAACGCAAATACCCGGATTTGACCTTGGCGGTATTTGTTAAACCCCCCAGTATAGACGAGCTGAAAATCAGGTTGAAAAAAAGAAAAACTGAAGATGAAGACAAGATCAATATGCGAATAGCCAAAGCGTCGGCCGAGCTGGCTACGGCACCGCTTTTTGATGTCACCATCGAAAATGATAAACTTGAACATGCATTGGATGAAGCCTATGACACCGTAAATGATTTTTTGAATTCTGAGAAAGACAATGGAATCAAAAAGTAAAAAGGTTGGTTTGTTCTTTGGGTCCTTTAACCCAATACATATTGGCCATCTGGTGATCGCCAATCATATGGTTGAATTCGGAGGCCTGAACCAGGTATGGTTCGTTATCACCCCACACAGTCCTTTTAAGGAAAAAAAATCCTTGCTGGAGGATCATCACAGATATCAAATGGTAGATAGGGCCGTTGAACAATTTCCTCATTTAAGGGCCTGTGATATCGAATTTGGCTTACCTCAACCGAACTATACCATAAATACCATGGTATATCTTGAAGAAAAGTATCCAGAGCTGGAATTTGCACTCATCATGGGTGAGGACAACCTGAAGAATTTTCATAAATGGAAAAACTACGAACTACTGATTAATAATCATGAAATCCTGGTATATCCGAGGGTTGGTTCGGAAGAGGTCCATACACAATTTGATTCCCATCCGAGCATCCATCATGTAGATGCGCCCATAATGGAACTCTCTTCAACATTCATAAGAAAAGGGATAAAGGCAGGTAAGAATATCAGGCCGATGTTACCAGAAGCTGTTTGGATTTACCTGGATGAAATGAACTTCTATAAATAAAAAATCCTGATCTTTCGATCAGGATTTTTATGTTTTTTATTTTACGACTGGATCGTCGCCTCCGCCGTCACCATCGCAATCTACCAGTAGAGCATCCACATACATGGCCCAGCTATTCCCGTCGAATTCGATACCTGAACCCCAGGCTGTTTCACCTACCCCTTCTGGGCTGGTTACTTCTGCATGAGTTGCAAAGCAGAAATCTTCGGTCAGTTCAGCTAGTGGAAAGGTGTAGGTTACCTCGTTTGTTCCATCAGGATGAACTGAATCATGATCAAATCGTCCGATTTTTGGATTATCCGATCCTGTTAAGGGTACCCATTGTTCGGTACAGATACCGATACTCATATGTGTGGCATCGATAGTCCAACCTTCAGCCGCCAGGTAAGTAATTACAAGGTCATCACCAATTGTTTCTGCTAATATGCTTCCTGCTTCGTGGTGTTGGCCAGCAATCAGGGCTACATCTAAACATCCTTCAAAAATATTCCTGGTAAGGTTAAAATCAACCTTAGCATCTGATACAGTGAATAAAGTTTCATTTTTAGATTGTTCCTGGTGGATTGATTCTGTCTGGCATGAGGAGATCAAAACGGCAGTAAATAATAAAATAAATGGGGTGTAAAAAGTCTTCATAATTAAACTATTAAGTAGGTTAAGGCCTAAACTTACAATTTTATCCATGAAGCCGACTATATTTTCGATGTACTGCATCAAAATGATAGATTTTTCTTACATCATTTCGATCAAGTGCAAAAAAAACCAGCCAAAAGGCCGGTTTCTCTATGGTTTCTATATTGAATTATCTTATTCGGTAGGCTTTTCGTAACAGTACTTGACAAATTCTTTTACATAAGTCATTTTACTGTTCCCTGCAACAGATCCATCAACCATAATCGTCTCGATTTCATAATCATTTTTGATGTTAAGCATCGCTAATAAACTGAAATCACTTGTGACGTTGTTCATGGCAAAAACATAATTTGCTACATAAACACCTTCTTTAAACGATTCTGAATAGGTATACTTTCCTAAAGTAAATAGGTTTGGCTCATTGGCGTTCATTTGAGAATCCGGTCCGAAAAACATCTTAGATTCTTTAATCTTCCAATCAACGGTGGTGAATTTAAGTACAATATCACCATTGTAATAATCCATAAAAGCTTCAACAGTACCTCTGTATACGCCTTTTTGATTAACCAATACAGCTGAGGCACAAGCATCATTAGCTTCTGCAGCTCTGGTTAAAGTGTCATTTTCAAAAACGGAATTTTCTTCGTTAATGTTGTCTACGCTACATGAAGTTACAATAAATGCTAGCGCGAAATAGTAAAGTAGTTTTTTCATCATTATAGTAAATTTGGGGTTTACAGGTCAAAAGTACCTCAGTTAAGTAATTTTGATGAATTAAAACGATAATCGGTCAGAAAATTCGTTAATGATACAGTTCAATCGTTTAAAGTTAATTTTTGATCGATGAAGACCATAACAGCTGTATATGATACTGATTGTCAGTGTATTAATAAAAAAAGCCGGTTTAAAACCGGCTTTTTTCCATTGTTTTCTTTCGTTTTATCCCTTGATATTAGGGATACGTAATACCTGACCGGGATAGATCTTATCCGGGTTGGTCAACATCGGCTTATTAGCCTCAAAAATTACGGGGTACTTCATTGCATCACCATAATAGTGCTTAGCAATTTTACTTAAGGAATCTCCACTAACAACGGTATGAAATTGGGCTTCTGGTTCTGTATGAGTCACCGTCATCATATCATCTACAGTGGCTATGCCTTCAGAATTACCAACAACAAGAACAACTTTTTCACGAGTAGACTGGTCATAAGCAGCTCCTGTAACGGTCGCTTTATCATCATCGATATGTATATTCAGGTTTTCTACCTTCAATTGGAGGTCTTCAACGGTCTCTTCAAGCCTGGCCGCAGCGGCTTCTTCGCGTTTTAATTCGGCAGCGGCTTCTTCAGCTGCCTTTTCTGCACGAGAGGATTTAACTCCAAATATGGCCGTACCCGCATTTTTAATAAAAGAAAATAAACTCATTATAACATTGATTTAAAGGGTTAATGTATTGTTTTATAAAGGTCTCAAAAATTAGATTGCTATCCAATTAATTCAGCCAAATAATGGCGTTCGACCCCTGCTGTTTTTTAAGACACACTAAATCAGGATAAGTCACCACTTTAAAAGAGAATTGGCCCGCTGCCTGGGGCAATCGGACCAATTCTGAACTAACCAACCAAAAAATTATTTTCTTGTGTTTTCTCTGGGATTCTCTTTCTTATCCGTTTTCTGTTTCCTGAGTTTATCATCAGAGCTCTTTGTCTTATCTAAACTTCCATCTTCAAGACGTAAATATTGTATATATCCCCTGCCTGTGAACTCGTAAAAGGTTCCAGAAGCTGTATGATATAGCTCAATAAGTTCATCAGTAATCACATTGAGCTCGAAAAATTCATCTGCAAAGAAATCGTAATCAAGGGTCAATGTTTTCAGATAGAAATTGCCTGGTACATCGGCTACGCCATATACTCCAGTATAATCCCAGTACAAATCATCGACATGTGTTCCCGGACTGTCCTGAGAACTCCTGAAAGTTGAATCATTGCCTCCAGGTAAAAACTGAAGGAAATTCTCATAATCGAATTCGTTTAAAGCACCAACTTCACTGGTATATGTTTTCTCCCATGCTTCATATTCCTGAAGGAAGTAATGTATGTTTTCATAAAAGACCAGGTCGTAATCAAAACTATTTCGCTGATATCCATGCAGGAAATAAGAGGTGTCATTGAATGGGTTATACAATTCAATGGTATTATTATCGATCTGGTAGACATCAAAAGTCTCATAACCATCCAGGTCATGATAAACATCTAAAATCATATCATAAGTATCATAAGTACCGACATCTATACCAAATCCTCCTCCCTGGCTCCCAATTCCAACTAAATTATTATTGGCATATAAAACACCATTTCTAAACGAGACCGTAAAGGCCTTCTGCAAGAAGGGAGTTTGGCCATATCCTATGGTCTGATTGATATCAACATACCACAACTCATAAGAGCCAAGTAATTGATTTAACGTAATCGCTGGCCTGTTGTCGAAATCATCGACCAGAACTTCAGTATAACATGATGTTAATAACACGCCAACCAAAGCAAATCCTGAAAGTAGTTTAATTGTTTTCATCTGTTCGTCTTTTGGATTAACTCATATAGATGGATTGATACATTATTGGTTTCAAATTGTATGCCAAATTTATATACTGTTGATTGTCAGTTGCTTAAACATTATGATAAAATTGTACTTTTAGATCATAATTATTGAGCAACTATGGCTTCTAATCTCAAGTACGGTGTTTTCGGTGGTGGCAGCTGGGCAACGGCAATCGTAAAAATGTTATGCGAAAACCTGGATGAAGTGGGCTGGTACATGCGCAGTGTCTATGCTGTTGAGCATATTAAGAAGCATAAGCACAACCCGGAATACCTGAGTTCAGTGGAATTTAATCTTCAACAGCTCAACTTGAGTAATGATATCAATGAAATGGCACGTTATGCCGATGTGATGATCTTTGTGATCCCCTCGGCCTTTATGCATTCCGAATTAGAAAAACTTACGGAAGATATCAATGAAAAAGTTATCGTTTCGGCAGTTAAGGGGATTATTCCTGAATCAGGAAAGCTGGTGGGTGAACATTTTTATGATTTCTATAAAATCCCTATTGAACGTATTGGGGTTATCGCAGGGCCATGTCATGCAGAGGAGGTTGCACTTGAACGATTGTCTTATTTAACCATCTCTTGTGGTGATCCAGAAATGGCACAGGAAATTGCAGATCAACTTTCAAGTGACTATATCCGAACCAAGACCAGTGATGATATCAAAGGGATTGAATATGCGGTTATGATCAAGAATGTCTATGCCATCGCCGCCGGAATTGCTCATGGATTGGGTTATGGCGATAATTTTCAATCAGTTCTTATGAGTAATGCGATCAGGGAGATGAAGCGATTTATCAAGAACATGCACAAGATGAAGCGCAATATCAATAATTCGGCCTACCTGGGTGATTTGCTCGTTACAGGCTATTCCATTTTCTCCCGGAACCGCATGTTTGGAAATATGATCGGAAAAGGATATACGGTTAAATCGGCCATGATGGAAATGAAAATGGTTGCCGAAGGTTATTATGCCACCAAAAGTGCTTATCAGCTCAATAAACAGAATGAGAAAAAAGCGGGCATCCCTATAATAGATGCGGTTTATTCAATTTTGTACGAAGGAAAAAATCCAAAGGAGGTCTTTCAGGAACTTACCTATAAACTCGATTGATTTACAATGCAGACCTGAACTGCTTCAAAAACCGCAAGTCATTCTCACTCAGTAGCCTGATATCGCTAATCTGGTGTAATAATAGTGCTATACGGTCTATACCCATTCCAAATGCAAAACCAGAGTATTCTTTGGAATCGATACCGCAATTATCAAGAACATTAGGATCCACCATACCACAGCCCATGATCTCCAGCCATCCGGTTCCCTTGGTCATGCGATAGTCGGTTTCGGTTTCAAGTCCCCAATACACATCTACCTCAGCGCTGGGTTCTGTAAAAGGGAAAAAGGACGGACGCAACCTTATTTTAGATTTTCCGAACATTTCCGTAGTAAAATATTGAAGGGTTTGCTTCAAATCGGCGAAGCTGACATTCTTATCTATATATAAGCCTTCCACCTGGTGGAAAAAACAATGCGACCTGGCTGAAATAGCCTCATTTCTATAAACACGTCCAGGAGAAATCGTTCGAATGGGTGGTTTATGGTTCTCCATATAGCGCACCTGTACCGAACTTGTATGTGTTCGCAGTAAGATATCGGGATCTGATTGTATAAAAAAGGTGTCCTGCATATCCCTTGCCGGATGATATTCCGGCAGGTTAAGAGCCGTAAAATTATGCCAGTCATCCTCAATTTCAGGGCCTTCACTAACATTGAAACCGATGCGTGAAAAAATGTCGATAATCTCATTCTTAACTATAGACACAGGGTGTCGGGCTCCCAGGCTCATCGGTTCTCCCGGCCGACTCAAATCTCCATAAATCCCTTTGGTTTCAGATTTTTGTTCAATCTCGGCTCGTAGAGTATTAACCTTTTCCTGGGCGGCAGATTTCAGGGTATTCACCGCCTGTCCATATTCTTTTTTCTGATCGGCAGGAACATTTTTAAATTCAGCAAACAAGTCGGTAAGCAAACCATTTCTTCCTAAGAACTTAATACGAAACGCTTCCAGTTCTTCCTTTGATTTAGTCGAGAAAGAATTTGCTTCTTCAATGAGGGTGTGGATCTTGTCAATCATTTTCAATTTCAATCTAAGGTGGCAAATTTAACAATTCCTATTGTATAAACTCGGTATCCATAAAATAGTTCACAATAGCCTCTTTCATCAATATACTTTGCTCACCGGCCTTTAAGGGTGGCAAGGCGGCTTTGATTTTATAATGAGGCCAACCTTCTTCATCAAAATAGTCGAATTCATAATAGCCATAGGGTTCCAATAGGCGGCAAATGGCAATATGCATAAGATGGATTTTTTCATCCTTCTTATAGGCTCTATGCAGTTGGCCCAACTCCTGGACACCAATAAGGTAGATGATAGCATCAAGGTCAAGGTCTTCACCTTCAGCAAACTGCTCAGACAATTTTTTAACAATGGATTCCCAACGTGTCTTTAATATTTCATCCCGCGCCATGGCGACAAAGTTACCAACTAATAAAATACCTGAGAAACAAACTCGTTATATTTGTTAAAACCTCCTGACTGATGAATATTATTGACATTCTGCTCGGTGCCTTGTTGCTTTTTGGCCTGGTTCGTGGCTTCTCAAAAGGCCTCTTTGTTGAGGTTGCTTCTCTTATCGCATTAGTGGCCGGAATTTATGGAGCTATTCATTTCAGCAATTTTGCAGCAGAATTCTTAATGGAACAGGTAAGTTGGAGTGAGCAAACCATTAACCTGGCTGCCTTTGCCATTACCTTTATCATTATTGTCCTTGCGATTTCACTTGCTGGAAAGGCTTTGACGAAACTAGCAGATTTTGCGGCCTTGGGAATTTTGAATTCAATACTGGGAGGCGTCTTTGGTATTTTGAAAATCGGCCTGATCCTTAGCGTAACCTTGTTGGTATTCAGCAGAATGAACAGAAGCATCCCTTTTATTGATAGCGCCGACTTAGAGGAATCTGTTCTCTATGAACCGGTCAAATCCCTGGCTCCTATGTTGTTTCCAAATTTTATTAAAACAGACGAAGACAGTTCGGAAGAAGCCACAGCAAAATCGGAATCCTGATCAGGTAGCCGACATACTCATGATATACTGCTTAGGGGTAGTGCCATATTTTTTTCGAAATGCAGAGATGAAATGGCTTGGTGCACTATATCCAACCTGTGCACTGATCTCAGAAACATTGAAACGCCTTGTAAGCAATTGCTTCCTGGCAAATTCCAACTTATAATCCAATAAAAAATTAAAAACACTTTCACCATATAAGTGCTTAAACCCTTCTTTGAGTTTTGAAACCGAAAGTCCAACATCATCTGCCAGTGATTGTAAGCCAGGTGGTTCAGCCATATTAGCGATAACTATCCTCTTAGCCTGTTTTATCTTCTCTACATTGTCCTCATCTTCGAGAAACGGACAACTTTGATGATCTTCAGCGGTTTCCCCAAAATATAAACACAAGGTTTCATATGCCTTAGCCTTTAAGTATAATTTCTGCATAGAATTATTCTTCTGCTCATCCATAATCTGATTAAGTACAAGGACCTCTGAGGGACTAAGTGCTTTGTCCAGATAATATTTCTTATGCTTATTTTCCTCATTCAGAAAAGGAATATGATCGGCCACCTGTGAGAAGAAGGAATGGAACTGTTGTATGCTGAATACGAAAATCACAAAACGCCCTTTTACAGACAATTCCAGATTAATTGGAAGTTCGGTGTCAGGATTATAGAGCATCATGGAATTCCCTTCCTCAAGTCCTCTGCTATAATGAGGCCCATAGTGCAAAGTCCCTATGCCATTCAAACAAAAATGCATCTGGATACATGTCCGGTCAACATGATGATTCGTAATAGAATTTCCGGAGGATTCATTCCTCACCTTGATGACTTTAAATCCCTCCTGAATTTTAATTACCTCCATTTTTTAGCGATATTATTTTCTTTTCCGTAGCGATCAACAAATCGATCTGGCTTTAAGCATAAGGCGCAAAGATATCGACAACAGGGCAATTCCGTTAATTTTTTAATAATTATTTATGAGCGATACTTAAATCACCTTTAGCGGTATTTTGTTGATTGGCAGGTTTCTAATTTTGCTTAGAAATTCATTTGACACACTACACATGCGTTTGTTATTTGCTGCTTTCAGCTTCCTGTTTGCTATTCAACTCACCGTTGCCCAGGAAGATGAGAAAGAATCTGAGGATAAATTCATAACTCAAGAGCTTGATGAGGTCATAGTAAGTGCTACCAGGACCATCCGGCAACTTTCATCATTACCCCTACCTGCTCAAATCATAAAGAAAAGTGAGATAACAAGCATTAATGCAATGCGGCTGTCTGAATTGCTGGAAGAGCAAACTGGTTTGATCTCTGTACCGGATTTCGGAGGAGGGGAAGGCATACAATTGCAAGGATTAGACTCACAATATACTTTGATCCTGGTTGATGGAGTACCGCTTATCGGGCGCTCGGCGGGGACCCTGGACCTGAATCGCATTAGCCTTGGAAACGTTAAATCCATCGAAATAGTAAAAGGAGCTTCGTCAAGCCTTTATGGTAGTGAGGCCCTTGGAGGAGTCATCAACATCATTACCGAGAACCCAAAAGAAGGATTCGGTGGTTACCTTAATCACCGCTCCGGAACATTCAATACCAATGATACCGGATTGAACCTGGATTATAAAAAAGATAAATTCGGAATAACGGCTTTTATCAATCGCTATGAAACAGATGGTTATGACCTGAATTCTGATGATCCTCTTAATACAGTCGATTCATACGAAAACTATACTATAACCACGAAACTGAGTTATTCCCCAGCTGAGAATACTGAAATAATAGCATCAGGGCGATTGTTTACCCAGGATCAAAACACGATTGCCTTAGAGGAATTCAGTGGTGAAAGTTCAATCAATGAATGGAACAGCCGTCTATTCGGGCAGCATGAATTCAATTCTAAGTTCAGCAGTACGCTCGAACTTTACGGATCGGGTTATAAAGCCAGTGAATTTCTGATCGATCCGGAAGGAAATCCTGCTACGTCTAGTGAATTTGATCAATTACTGTTACGACCTGAATTCAGATCAACCTTCCTGCCCAATGACAATACAGAAGTAACCGGAGGCATTGGCATGAATCATGAAAGCCTGGACCGGTCTGATTTCTCCTCCCAACCAACGTTCAACTCCCCATATATATTTCTGCAATATGACAGGACTTTCAGCAACAATTTTAACCTGATATTAGGAGCTCGTTTTGACGGTCACAATGAATATAAATCACAGTTTAGTCCGAAAGTGGCCATGCGATATGATTTTGAGAATAATATTGCTGTGAAGGGATCGATCGGTTATGGTTTTAAAGCGCCGGATTTCAGGCAGCTTTACTTCAACTTTTCAAATGGAGTTATAGGTTATACCATCCTGGGATATAATGCTGTTAGTACTGTTCTTCCCCAACTTGAAGAACAAGGGCAGATCGCTAATATTCTTGTACCCCTTTCCGAATTCGATGGTCAGTTGTCTCCTGAGAACTCGGTTGGGATTAATCTTGGCTTAGATTATAAAATAAATGCAGCCTGGACTTTTGGTTTGAACCTGTTCAGAAATTCCATAGATGACCTCATCGACACTCGGATTGTAGCCAATAAATCCAATGGACAAAACGTCTTCAGTTATTATAACATTAAAGAGGTCTACACACAAGGCCTGGAATATAACCTGAGCTGGCGACCAAATGCAAGCTTAAAAGTCTCTGCCGGATATCAATTATTATATGCCAGGGATAAAGACGCTGAACGCGCTTTTAAAAATGGAGAAGTATTTGCCAGGGAAAGCCCGACCTCACCATCCTTTCAACTGGAATCTTCAGATTATTTCGGATTATTTAACCGGTCGAGGCACATGGCCAACTTTAGCCTGTTTTACAACTACCCTAAATGGGATGCAAATGCCAATATTCGGGCCACTTACAGAAGTCGCTTCGGATTGATAGATTCCAACGGAAATTCATACCTGGACAACTACGATGAATTTGTAGAGGGGTATGCCATAGTAGACCTGGCTATAAACAAGTCTTTTTACAAAAACTATGAACTGGGAGTGGGCCTTGACAATTTATTTGATTTCACCGACCCACAAAACCTGACCAATATTCCCGGCAGACTGATTTATGGAACACTTTCAATTAAATTCTAAATAATTAATTCTAACACTTCATACTACGATGAAAACATTTAAAATTTTAATGCTTCTTAGCTTTATAATCACATTTAATTCCTGCAGCGATGATGATGGCCCACAAATACAAGAGGTGGAATCCAGAACAGTAACAAACCTATTTGCACCTCAAACCGGTGGACAGGGTGATCCGGTTTCAGGAGAATTCACAAAGTTTGATTTCGAATCAGGAGCTATTACCACCAATGCCAGTGCATGGGATATAGCCTTCAGGGGGACAACCATAATTGTGAATGGTGGGGAGTCTCTGGGAACTACAGACGAACCAGACCGTACCGGCGAAGCAGCCGCCTATATTGCAACAGGGACATTTTCCAGTGTAACAACCTTGAATCCATCTCAGTTCAACCAGGATTCAGCTAGTGGTTATGCCATACCGTCAGGAAGTGGAAATGGATGGTACACCTACAATTTCATGGCAAATACAATTGATCCAATTCCCGGACGGGTTTTGGTGTTTCGTACACGAGATGGTAAATACGCCAAGGTAGAAATCCTGAGTTATTATAAGGACGCTCCAGAGGAAATTACCCCGGAAATCGCAGCCGATGATCTCAGATATTACACCTTTAATTTTGTTTATCAACC
>JABDPU010000045.1 GCA_013042625.1 Flavobacteriaceae bacterium
GAGGGTCCACATCATTTGCCGCAATATTGATACTTCCTTTTTCTCCGTAACAAAGGGGCTGGGTCAAAGTAGTGGAAACAGAAAAATCCCTTTCATTGATCTGAACATCTGGAACAGTAAAAACACAGGGATTGGTCGGTACACCAATTTGCCTGATATAAACAGTATAGTTCCCAGGTGTTGTCACCGTAAATACAGTGCTTGTCTGCCAGTTTGAATTATCTAAACTGAACTCATATCCCGATGGCACATCAATAACTGTAATTGTACCTGGTGTCTGACAAATGATATCAGTGGCAGTAACATCTGCATTCAGAAGATTGGTGTATACATTGAAATAGAATTGCACAAAGCAACCACCTTCAAAATTTATAGTTAATCTAAACTGGCCAGCCGTATCTGCATCGAAATTTGGTCCGGTACCTACCTGGTCCCAGGAACAAGAATCGTCTTCATTGGCACAATCGGTGTTGGTTACGGCCGGACAGCTGGATTCATTAAGTTTTTCCCATATAATTGATGTTGCTCCGGAAATATTCGTTTCTATAAGCCTGGAATCATTCGCGCCACACAGGAATATGTTTGGCAATAATTTCCCGTTATCAGGACAGGTTACTACCTCATCTGCATATGGAATTACCGGGTTTTCAATACCGGCTCCGAAGAGCTCAACAACGAATTCCTGAACAATAGACTGGCAAGGCGCCTCTGCCGTATTAAAAACATAATAGGTTCCGGCATCGGTAACTGTGATGGTCTGGGTATTTCCGATTTCGGGATTGCCAGTCAGACTGGTAGACCAGGAATAGGCCACATAACCATTAGCAGCAGTTAAGTCAACGCTGGCACCACACAGGACCACTTCTTCCAAAAAGGTGCAATCATCAAGATCGGCCAGGAAGTTGGTGGCCTGTGGTGTCAACAAACAACCGGTATTGCTGTTTACAGAAGGATCATCCGTAATCTGAAAATTAGGATTATAAAATCCATTGTAAGTAGCAAATGCCTGGTTGAGGATTAGGTTAGAACATGAGTCTGCAAGCTGCGCACAGGTTTCAACAGTTTCAACTTCGATTCGGATCTCATAAACCGGATCGTTTTCTTCTACAAGGGAATCATCTACATCAAAGATGAGTTCTCTTGTCGTCGGATTATAACTTGAAACTGTAACACCCGGTGGTAATACAAGGTCTGTCGGATGGTTATATATTATGTTGATCGGGAGAATGTCCCTGATTTGTAAATTGGTTGCGTTGTCGTTTCCGATATTCTGAAAACCGATGATATAATTCAATGGTGTACCCAGTCCAACGGTTTGTCCGCCAATATCATTTCCGGCATCGTCTTCTACAATCTTGGTCAGTACTATATAGGGTTCAATTATATCCACAGCAAAGGCGAAGAAATATTGAAAATAGGTGTCACCACTGGTTTCCAGGCTCACTGTTGCTGAAGTGGCATCATTGGCAATTACTGTGTTTCCGGGATTGGGAATGGCCATTACACCCGTATCAAATCCCAGAGTATTTGAACTATTAGGCACCCTGTCATTGACTGGTGTGGCATCAAGCTGAGTGACTGAGCTATTGAAAAAGTTGGTTTCCGGCCTGTCTGCAGTAGAGAGACTAATCCCATTAAGAAGCAATCTGTCACCGAAAATAGGACTATCACCTTCAAGAGTGGCAAATGCAAAATTTGCCCGCACCGGAGCAGGAGCAGGTACTGTTCTGAAGCCATCAACAGGAATATCGAGAGATGGATTGCCTCCGGGAACACTAATAGCACTAAATCCATCAAAGCTGGTAATGGATTTACCAGGAAGGGTAGGATCTTCATAAACTATAAACAGGGACCATCCCGCCGAATGTCCGGTTCCGTTGTAGGGATCATATAATCCGGTTTCTCCTTCAGCAGAGGATACATTGGCTACGGTATAGGTACCCAGGTCGGTACCTAAGCTGGTCACTATGTCGGTAACATCGGCATAGCTGGCATAGGAAAAGCTATCACCACCATCAATGGAGTTGCCATTAGCATCAAATATTACGGTTCCGGTAATGTCATAATAGTTTCCAACCGGCCCCCTGAACTTCACATCGGTTATCGATTCATTTCCCGGACTGACGGCTCCCCAGTATAAGCTGGCATGAATAATCCGGTAACATCCCGGATTTGGAATATCGAGGTCAGCACTAGAGGAACTAAAGGTTGAAGCATCACCGTCAATATCGATATATTGCATATCGACATTGTGATTATAAATCGTGGGGTTGTTAAACGGGTTATTGTCTGGCCCGAGAATATTGTTACCGATAAGGACGATATCTCCTTTCAGATCCTCATTAAATCGAGGTGTAAATGGTACATAATTCTGAGCATATATCTGGGCGCAAAAAAGCATTAGCATTATCGCGACTAGGTGTCTTGAAAACATAGGTATTTTCATGGTAGTTGTGTTTTACCGCCAATTCAACTCCGGGACAATGCTGAAAAGGTTTTTGGGCCTTTTTAAATTCTAATCTTCAATTTTAACCAGTGACATTCTGGTATTATATGGTCTGTTTCCTTTGGATTCCATAGCTTCATTGGCGGTAATGAGGCTGTCGAACTTTTCATAATAGATGTAATACTTACTGGTATTTTCATCATAAAAGAAGTCGACATCGGCGCGTCCTGAGGCAACAACCTTGGTTAAAAATTCATTTCTTTTATCAGTATCATTATGTACGGCAATGATCAGGTAATAACCATTGTCTACACGGTTCACATTTTTTAGTATCGTAATATTTCCGCTCTGATCTTCACCAAAATCAAAATCATCGACGGTATAGGGCTGATTGGCCAAAGGGGTATTCAACTTAATATTCTGAAGTGTCTCCCTGTCATTGGTATAGCGATCTTCCTCATTGTCGAAGGCCGCACGTTTAATTCTCCTGTTTTTCTCAAACTCAGTTGCGATCTGAATATCTTCTAACTCCAATTGCAGCTCAATTTTAGTTTGGGTGGCCTGTACCTGCTCGGCTGTTAATCGCTCCAGGGTATTCTTATAATACACATAAACCTCATCCAGGTAAACCGTACCTATCTCCTCATCATACTTTTCGTCATAAAGATTCATCAGGTCTTCAATATCCTTATTTCTGGACTCGATAATGCTCTCAAGTTCCTTGATCGTCGCATCCAAAATCATATTCTCACGGTTCACACTTTTGAACGGTTTAGGCTCAACGCTGATGCCTTGTTCGCTCAGGTCATTCTCCTCCTTCAGATCTTTTAAGTCCTTATCTTTTACCTCAACCATCTCATCAAATTTCTTCAGGAATTCGTCCTGCCTGGCTTTGGCGTTTTCAACTTTCTGAGACAAGGCCAGCATGTCCTTCCCAAGTTCATCATTCGGATTATTAATACGCTCCTCAAGAGCCTGTTCCTCGGCTAGTCTTTGTACTTCAGCTTCTTCTTCCGCTTGTTGCTGAGCCAGCAAAAGGGCTGCTGCTTCGGCTTCCTCCATTGCTTTTTCTTCTGCTAATAAGCGTGCTTTTTCTTCAGCTTGCTCTTTGGCTTTTTGCTCTGCCAATTGCCTTGCTTGTTCTTCAGCCTCTTCTTTAGCTTTTTGCTCCGCTAATAACCTGGCCTGAGCTTCGGCTTCCTCTTTGGCTTTTTGCTCTGCCATTAGCCTGGCTCGTTCTTCAGCTTCTTTCTGTTCAGCCAATAACCTGGTTTGTTTTTCAGCTTCTTCCTTAGCCTTTTGCTCTGCCAATTGCCT
>JABDPU010000049.1 GCA_013042625.1 Flavobacteriaceae bacterium
GTTTAGGACATTTCCTCATCGCATTGATCACATTCGCAAAACCGGAGAAAAATTGCTGTCCGCTCTCTATATTATCTATTGCTACAAGTTCATTAAAACTCGCCCCGGCACAAAACGTCCTGTCACCACCACTCCTCAGTACAATGACCTTAATCGAATTATTATTTCCTGCCTGGGTAATAGCATCTGTCAATTTCGCTAGGAGATCTCCAGGTAATGAATTGTGAGCAGGATGGAAAAACTCAATGATTCCAACCTGACCCTCAATATGTTGTTTTACGTAAGCCTCTTCCATAGTTATATCAATCCGAATTGTTCAAAATGATGATTTAAATGTTTTCGTTCCAACAGGTACCATTCAAAACCATTGAGTTCTCCAAATACCACATTTTTTGTCTTAGCGTCTGCATTGTCTTTAAAAAATTCGAGGTAGGCCTGCCTGGCCTCCAACATCTTCGCCTTAGCCATTTCGAGATTGTCATGCTTTAGTTCTCCTTCTCCTGCTTTCTTCATCAATGGGAAATCATACTCCCTTGGCATTTTTTTATAGTTGTAAAGTGTCGCATGCACCTTTTCCAGGATATCCTCAGATGTACTGATTTCAAAATCCTGAATCTCTCCTGAAGCAATTTTATAGGTATATTCCAAGTGCTCGATCATCATCTGTGCACTCATCGATCCCCAATTGGGTTTTGTGTCCACCTTCAACTTATCTAAACATACTTTGATCGTATCATCGGTCATTTCGGTAAAAGTGATCTGCTTTTTCTGAACAAGGGTCAAAACCGTTGCTATTGCAACCAATTCGTCTTCTCCATCAAATACTTCGGCATACCATTTTACGATTCCGGCAGGAAGTTCTGCTCCCCTGCTATCCCGGTCTATTTTTTGTTTACAGGTCAGTCTGACACTTATGGTATCATTATGATAGATCGGTCTTAAGAACCTGCATTCTTCAAGGCCATAGTTTGCCGCGACCGGACCTTTGTTCGGATAGACGAACAGGCCGGCTGCAGCGGCAAGAATAAAATATCCATGAGCTGTTCGCTTTTCAAATATGCTGCCATCCAGGGCAGTTATATCGGTATGAGCATAGAAATGATCCCAGGTGAGATTTGAAAAGTTAATAATGTCGGTATCCGTAATGGTACGTTTATGTGTTTTAAGCGACATTCCTGTTTCAATGTCTTCCCAGTGATATTTAAATGGATGTTGTTTGGCCTCTGTGTAAGCGCCTCCCGGCTGATAAATTCCTGTAACCTTGGTCAAGGTAGTTGGAGTTCCCTGGATTGCTGTGCGCTGCATATAGTGCTTTATTCCTCGCATTCCACCCATTTCTTCCCCGCCACCAGCTCTCCCCGGACCACCATGCACCAGTGCAGGAAGTGGAGACCCATGACCTGTGCTTTCCCTGGCATTCTCCCTGTTTAGAACTAAAATCCGGCCATGATGGCTTGCCGCATTCAGAACGAATTCCTTAGCTATATCATCATCATTCGTAATTATTGACGACACCAAAGATCCTTTGCCCATCTGGGATAGGGTTACGGCATCTTCAATTGTTTTATATGGCATGATCGTACTTACAGGACCGAATGCCTCGCGTTCATGAACGGCGGTATTCTCAAACGGGTGATCTTCCCGGAGTAAAATCGGACTAATAAAAGAACCTCTATCGAAATCTGCACCAATCAGGTCTAACTGATCGAGCTGGCCATAAACGATCTTAGCTTTTTTAGCGATATCCTGAACACTGTTTTTCACTTCCAGCAGCTGATCTTTACTGACCAGGGATCCCATTCGTACTTCTTTCAGTCGGGGATCACCAATGGTGACTTTGTCAAGGGCCTGGCCCAGTGCAATCTGAACGTCTTCAATTAGATCTTCCGGGACCAGTATTCTTCTTATAGCGGTACACTTTTGACCACATTTAACGGTCATTTCCTTTCTGACCTCACGAATGAAAATATCGAATTCCGGAGTTCCCGGTTTAGCATCTGGTCCGAGTACCGAGGCATTCAGAGAATCGGCTTCCAAATTGAATGGAACGGCCTCATTAATAATTCTCGGATGTGCTTTAAGCAACCTGCCTGTTTCGGCCGAACCTGTAAAGGTTACTACGTCCTGTGACTCCACATGGTCCAGGATAGTTTTTACTGTTCCATTGATAATCTGAAGTGAGCCCTCAGGTAATATTTTTGAATCGATTATTTCACGAGCTACAGCTT
>JABDPU010000053.1 GCA_013042625.1 Flavobacteriaceae bacterium
TTAAGTGCCTATTCCGGGAATACCGGTGTACAAATCAGGCTTCTCCGATCGCAGGACGACAGGAGTATGTATATTGATGATATTGAAGTGGTTTGTGTGGACTGCACCCCAACCCATACCGTAACCGGATTCTCCCCTGACTCAGGGCCCGAAAACACTTATGTGACCATAACTGGTACAGGGTTCACGGCCGGAACGGCTGTTACTTTTAACGGCGCGTCGGCAACCATCGAATCACAAACTGCAACCGAATTAGTTGTTAGTGTTCCCGCCGGGGCATCAACAGGAGTCATAACCGTTACAGAGGCTTTATGTGATGTATCCACTTCGACGGACTTTACCTTGATCAATTCAGTTGATTCAAGTTGCGAAGGAGGTGTAAGCGCATCAGAGCTTTTTATCTCGGAAATAACAGACGCTACATATGGCAGTATGACTTATGTGGAAATCTATAATGGAACCGGAGCCGCGGTGAACCTTTCTGATTATGATCTTGAGATCACCTATAACGGAAATGCGAATAATACGGATATTGTAACCCTCACTGGCACTTTGGCTAGCGGAGATGTGCATGTTGTGCGCACTTCTACGGCTGGATTCTTTTGCTCCGTTGCTGGAGGTGATGGCTCTTATGCCGACCAGATTGCTAATGGATTGAATGGGATCGACTCTGCTAAGAATGATGCAGATTGTATTACTTTATACAAAAACTCGACCGCCATCGATGTTTGGGGAGATTGTTCAGATAAAAACTGGAGAGAGAATCAAGGTGTTGCTATCGGGAATGAAGGATTTGATTTCAGACGTTTGGCCAGTGGTTCATTTCCTAGTACAACCTTTGCCTTAGCAGATTGGTCTATTTTAGATTGGACTGATGGCAGTAGTAATTCTACCTGTTCCACAAATGATTATTCCGATATCGGTAGCTATGCATCCGGTTTCCCGCCGGGAATAACCGCTAATCCAAGTCCGGTTGCAGACTGTGATTTAACAGTTACATTAGATGTAACCGCTACGGAAGGTTTCGTCGGAGGGAATCCGCTGGCCTATCAATGGTATTTTCATGCCCCCGGAGATGCAAATTGGACCATGGTCACGAATGGTGCAGATTATTCTGGGGCGACGGGTTCATCATTAACCATTAACAATGTACTAAACCATGTCGATTATCAGTATTATTGCCAGGTAAGGGAAAATGACGGCAGTTGTTTTCAAGCGAGTATTGCAATACGGTTAGACGTACCAAGGACTACTTGGGATGGAGCCAATTGGGACAATGGCGTCCCCAACATTAATACCATCGCGGTAATAGATTCCGATTTTGTTACTAGTGGTGGAGGAAATCAATCCAGTTTCTCAGCCTGCAATCTCGTAATAAATTCAGGAAACAGGCTGACAATTGACAATCTCGATTTTGTAGAAGTCGAAAATAACGTAATTGTTAACGGCCAATTCTATATTGAAACCCATGGCGCCCTGGTTCAGAATGATGCGGCGGGACAATTTATTTCCAATGTGTCTGACAACGATGTTGTTCTTACAAAAACCACTCACGATCTAAACAACTGGTACGATTATACCTATTGGAGTTCCCCGGTGAATTCGGCTCTGGTAAGTGATGCTCTTGGTTTTGCTAACCCGTCTTATCGTTTTACATTTAATGCTGCAAATTATCTTGATACCGATGCCAACGATATCGATGACAATGGTGACGATTGGGTTCTTATTAATGGAACAGACACCATGATACCGGGTGTTGGTTATGCGGCTACACATAATACCATTGGATTTATTCCTGGTGTGGGATATGACTACGTTTTCAGAGGGCCTTTCAATACAGGTACAATTACTTCTCCTGTTGTTTTTAATGCCGCTAATTTAAATCACTGGAACCTGATTGGTAATCCCTATCCTTCGGCTATCAGCATTGATGACTTTTTTGCTGATAATAGCTCTCAAATAGATGATGTGCTATACATGTGGTCTCATTACAGGCCACCTCTTGCAAGTAATCCGGGTAACCAGGTTCTTAATTTCAATCAAAGTGACTATCTGGTCATTAATGCCACAGGGGAAACGGGAAATGGCAGTGACCTTGATGGAGATGGAGATGTAGATGGATTAGACATCCCAAGTCGGTTCGTTCCTTCCGGCCAAAGCTTTTTTGTTAGCAGTTCAGCTAATGGCAATGTAACCTTTAATAATGCTATGCGAATGGCAGATGGTTCAAGCAATGCACAATTTTTCTCACCTAACCCTGATGGACTGGGTATGACCTTATTTTCAGATAGTTCTTCTGAAGCAGAACCAAATAAACTCTGGCTCAATATGATGTCTGACAATGGTGCCTACAACCAGCTCATGGTGGGTTATGTCCCTAATGCAACAGATGGATTTGATGGTATTTCCTATGATGCCAAACGACAACTGTCAACTGGCAATGCGGCCATTATATACACCATGATTCAAGACAAACCCGAGCTGAAATTTCAAATAGAAGGGCGTCATCCCGTCAGCTTGACGATAGATGAAGTGATTCCTATTGGGTTCGACACCAGCATAGAAATGGCTACAATTTATACCCTGTCAAAGATTAAATCCGAAGGGCCGTTCTTTAATGAGCATTCTGTTTTCCTCAGGGATAATTACCTGGACTTGTTACATGATTTAAATGAATCTGATTATCAATTTACATCTGATATCGGTGAGTTCCGAGATCGTTTCGAAATTGTATTTACCAACGAAGCGCTTGATTTGGATGATATTGATTTGACAGATTCCGCATTGATAATATACGAGGATCAATTCGATCATATCCATATCAAACTTCCTTCACATTTTAAAATGCTCTCGGTTGAGGTCATAGATATGCTGGGACGAAAGGTGTTTAGTATGAGTGGCTTAAATACAGTGAATCATGGTTTCGATGCATCACACTGGAGCCAGGCTACTTATTTGGTTCGAATTTCTACAGTTGATGGTCAGTTGCTTCAGAAGAAAATAGTGAAGCGATAAATGAGCGCCTGTATAACTCAACTATTACAGGCTGTACCGAAGAGAAACAATCAGGTTTCTTCCTGCTGCTGCAATTCCTGAAGAATACGGCCGGTATCTCTGATTTGTTATATTCTCAAGGCTTAGGACCAGTACGGTCTGATCTGTGAACTGATATGAGGACCTCAGGTTAAAAGTATACCAAGATGGAGAATATGGGTTTCCATTTTCATCGGTCGCATATAAATAGGCCTTGTCAACTTCTGTAGGGGATAACTGATCAAAGGACAACTCATTATTATAAATAAGGAATGCGTCAAATTTGAGCTTATCGTTTTCCCATATCAGGTGGGTATTACCAAAAGCAGGAGCGACATGTCGTACAGGTACTTCCACCCCATCCACATCCTCTTCGTTTCCACCTACAATACTATACTGAGAACGTAATTTCAACTGTTCGGAAAACGATATGGTTAGACCGGCTTCAAAACCATAGATCCAGGCTTTGGAAGCATTTTGAATGGCTTGTATTCGACTCAATTCACCGTCGTAAATGATTTCTGATTGACCATTTATACTGAAATCCCTGCGCACCAATGCATCATCTAAGTAAGTATAGTAAGTAGCAAAATCAAGCACAACATTATTCTCGAAATTGAGGGTTAATCCTAGCTCTGCACCATAAGCATATTCCGGTTTGAGATCGGAGTTAGGAATAACCACTGATCCCGGGGCCGAATCAAACACCTTACCCACATCATCAATATTCGGAGCCCTGAAGGCTGTTGTTCCATTGAGCTTCCAGTTAATTTTATCATTTGGTGACCAGCTAACCCCGGCTGTTCCCGTCAAAGCTCCGGTTTCTAAATTGGCATTATTAAAGGGTAAATTGAGAAATTCATTATTATCACCAAGATCTGCCCTAATCCCAATATAATTATAACGAAGGCCCGATTGAAAGGTCAGCTTTTTATTCGGGCGATACTTAAAGTTAAAATATGCTGCTGCCGACTTCCAACTGGACCCATCGGGATAGCGGGTCACAATAGACTCTCTTGAGCCATCTAAAATATTTCTTTGCTCTGCCTTTGAACCGACCAGGTTGTAAATGTATTCTGCGCCATAAGCGAGAGTTGTACTTTCAGTTATATCCTTTTCAAGATCGAAATTAACCGAAAGCGCATCGACTTGCTCTTCGCGGGTTCGCCTTGATTCTGAATTCAAATTTCTATCGATCCGGCTTTCTTTAAAATTTTGATAGGCAAGGGTAAATTTGATTTTATCGTATAGGTTAGATCGACTCTCGAATCTTGAAATCTGAAAGTTCGCAAGAAACCATTTTTGCGGGCCATAATTCCATTCAGCTGAGCGCAATTCCCCATCTCTATATTGAATCAATCGATCATATCTCGGAAAATCGGAAGTGGTGCTATAGTGCAATCCTAAATTATAATTGAGGTCATCTGCACCCCTGTAATTGATTTTCTGCATCAAGTTTATTTGATTATAACCGGTAAATCGCTGAATTCGCGGATCATCATTGGGCACGATGATATCAGTACCATTATTGGATTCAACATATTCAGGTCGCAAATAGTCTTCAGGGCCATGTTTCCCCATTTTAAGGTCGTCGAAATCGGTATAACTAATACTGCTCAGGAAAGCCCATTTTTTAAGTCCGAAATTGACATCGGCATGCGCGGCTATTTCATTACTCGCTGAACTATATCTGAGATTTCCATTGGCCTTGAGTAACAGGGAATCATTTTCCGATCGGAACGGCCGTTTTGTATAGAAATTCATCACACCGCCAATGGCATCGCTTCCATATATTACAGATCCTGCTCCCAGGATGACTTCGGTATTCTGAACATTAAACGGGTCTATTGATATGACATTCTGTAAATTACCTCCCCTGAAAATGGCGTTATTCATACGAACATCATCTACCGACAATAACAGGCGATTGGTTGAAAAACCCCTGATCATCGGACTTCCTCCTCCCAGTTGACTTTTCTGAACGAAAACCTTTCCACTGTTAATAAGCAAATCGGCACTGGTTTGAGGCGCATTAAAAAGAATGTCTTCAGCTTTTACACTAATAATAGACTTCGGCACTTCCTTCCTGCTCTGCTCAAATTTCGAAGCTGAAATAACCACTTCATCAAGGCTTAATTCTTTAGGTCTCAGGTTTATGAATACCGGTACATTGTCTTTTATTGCAGTGAACTCAAAAAACCCAATATGCTTAAAGGTTAAAATATCACTCGAATCAAATTCATAGAGACTTACAAAGCCATTAAAATCTGTTATGGCATTCTTAGATTTGTCCTGATTGAAAACGACCACGCCAGGAATGGGTTCATAGGTAGACTTGTCTTTCACAACCACCCTTTGAGAATAAACATTTGCTGAAAGGATCGCAAAGAAAACGAATAATGAAATTGATCTATGGATCTGCGAAAACCTCATTGAGAACTGTTAGAGACTTAGGTTCTTTAAAACCGTCCAAATGTACTTTAAAATACAACAATATCATATCCAGTAAATTCCTTTTTTGAATCATGGACAGATATACTTCTTTATCTCTATCAAATTTTATACCCAGTATCTCTTTTAATACTGTTAAATTTTCGCCTGAAACCGAATATAAACCGGTGTCCCTATTTGCAGACCGGCCTTCAACCAGGTCAAAATAATCATGATTTATATCTACATCAGGATAAAAACCGAGGTATTTGGTTAATTCGAGCAGAAATACAATATGAAAAGAGGCATATGTTTCGTGGGTTTCAAACCATTTTATGGTGGTCTCTATATAATCGAAAAGATCGTCTTGTTTTTCTTCAACCTTCAGGGTAGCATAAAGCACTTCTGAAAGAAATAATGCAATAGCCCGCTTTATCTGATCGCTATGCAGGCTATTGAGAGGATGGCTTATCCTGGCTTCTTTGATGTATTGCAGCGAACGATTATCCTTGTGATTGGCTTCGAGGTCCAGTAAAGTAAAGGGCTGAAAGAATGCAGGCCTTAATTTTCCTTTTCGCGATTTTAAAATGCCTTTTAAAATATAACTAACCCGGCCAAAGTTTCTGGTGAAGCAGGTGACAATCAGGTCGGAATCCCTATATCGTTTTGAAGATAGAACAACGGCAGGTGTGGATACAAGCATTATCGGACCACCATTAATTTCAGTACCCTGGTTTCCAGGGTGTCAAGATCGGAAAGCATAACGAGATAAACCCCTGAGGAAACTTCATTATTTGCAAGGTTTTTTCCGTTCCAATAGGCGGTTCCTCCATCAATCTCCAGGTTATATCCCTTAAATCGTTGATTTCGGTTTGACTCGGCTTCTGCCACAAGATTGCCCTCGATGTCCGTTATCTTGATATTGACATTTTCACTGATATCCTTAATCTTGATTTTCTTATCAAACATGTCGAAACCAGGCCGTACAGGGTTCGGAAAAACGAAAGCATCTTCCAGATCGTCAAATGGCTTAGAGCTGCCTGAACGAAATGAGACCAGGCCGCGGTCTGTTGCGATATAAACAATTCCCGTACTCGAATCAATTGAAGTATCAGTTACATTATTGGACGGTAAGGGAGAGTTGTCTTTGGTAAAGTGATAAATTGTTTCCTGGCCATCGGATGTGAAATAAAAAATTCCCGAGCCAATGGTGGAAACCCATTTGTTATTACCTCCATCAACTTTAATGTCTGAAATGTACTGGAATTGTAATAATTCCTTCGGAATACCATCCTCAAGTATAATGATGGGTTGGGTGCCAACAGTTTCATCATTGAAAAAGTTAGAGGTGTTATACAACACCCTCAGTCCCTTAATGGTTCCTATCCATAACTGGTTTCGGTTATCTATGGCTAATGCTTTGACCGCCGGATCGGGAAGGTTGGCTATCTCTTCATCAAAAATATTCTTGATCTCACCTGTATCATCATTATAACCAATAAGCCCCGAACGCAATGATCCTATCCATTTAACCCCATTATTATCCACCACAATATCACTGAAACCAAGTTCATCGGTCAATCCGTCTGGAATGATTTCCGTAAAATCAAAACCTCTCCACTGACCAGTATCAGGGTTATAGGACTTCAGGGGACGGTCTACTCTAGAGGTCATCGACCATAAAACTCCGTTTCGGTCAAATGTTGATCCGCTTACCCTGATATTAATGAAACTCGGATTACTTGGAACAAATAAAGATTCCAGGCCACTGTTGTTTTGATCATACAGGACAGTAGGGGTCCCATCATTTATTTCAACGATACCATCAAAATAAGAACTGACAAAGGCCTGATTAGGATTGAACGGGTTAATTGATATAGTATTCAAGTTAGCCGCCTGAAACAGACTGTCGTTCGGAATATTGTTCCAGCCCTCCCCCGTTAAATGACTTAATCCATATTGCCGGACTGGAGCAGGATTATAGGTGAGGCTATAAGTTCCATAGGCCACATAAAGATTCCCGTTAGCTGCCTGTATATTGAAGGGGTCATTTCGAAGCGGACCGTCGGGTATTATTTCTATATAATTCTGAGGATCATTTAACGGAGCTGTAAATAGTCCGTTGCTCTCAGTCCCTATATAAACATCGGTTTCGGTAGCAACTGCAGAAGTGAACTGGGAGGTGATTTCCGGACTAGGTGTATGCAGGCTGATCAGATTAAAATTTTCATCATAGACATAAACCTTATCCCGAAGGGTAACGGTTAAAAAACCATTTGACCCTTTAAAATCTCTTGGGTTGGTTTCAAAAGTGAACAATTCATTAAATCCACTATCGGTGACTTCAAGGATCTTTCTGTTAAACCTAAGTGCATATAATTTATCATTAACGCGATCAACTCCGAGGAAATTCCCGGGAAAAGCGACTTCCCATTCATTAAAATCGATGAGGTTTTCATTATCAACCAATCCACGCTTCAATCCATTTCCATCCCTGTTAGCTGCATAAATATAATCGCCGAAGACGACAGTTTGAACGGTGAGGATCTGGGCGCCGCCAAATCCTAAAAAATAGGTGTCGCCAAATTCACGTCGGTCGAGGTCATACTCCGATACGCCATACTCGGTTGCCAAATAGACATAGTTCCCACTCTCACTGATATGATTTATTCGCTTATTATCGGGAGGGATTGTTGGTTTCTCAACAATATCAATAACGGTCAGCAGGCTTCCGTCCAAATCTGAATATATCTCTAACAATCCACTTTCATAGCCAATGACCAAAACATTAAAATTATCGCTATAATGGATCGTAGAAATCAGGTCGCCAGATAGTCCATCAACAGTTGTTATAGTAAGTAGTTCGGTAGTTGACAGATCATAGCTAAACACAACATTTTCGGTAGCTGCAAATATTTTATTATTACCCGAAACCACATCATTGATCTCAAAATAGGCAAAGTGTCCTTGCCAGTTGTTTGAAAAATCCTGGGCAGATAGGTAGGCAGACCAAATTATCGATATTAATAACAGTGTCTTTTTCAATGGAGTTTTAATTGGGCCAAAGATACCTATTAGTAACGAAAATATTGACGAAATCATATCTGTAAAACAAAAAAGCTCCCATAAGGGAGCTTATCTATTTTATTTAAATGACAATTATACAATACCCTGTGCCAGCATAGCATCTGCCACTTTAACGAAGCCAGCAATATTGGCGCCTTTTACGTAATCGATATGTCCGGATTCATCCTGACCATATTCGATACAGGCGTCGTGTATATCGTACATGATGTCTTTCAATTTTTCATCAACTTCGTTCCTGGTCCAATTATACCTAAGAGAATTTTGAGTCATTTCCAATCCTGATGTTGCCACACCTCCGGCATTTGATGCCTTTCCTGGAGCATAAAGGATTTTTGCCTTTTGGAATTCATTCACAGCTTCAAGTGTAGACGGCATGTTGGCTCCTTCAGCAACACACATACAGTTGTTGGCCAGGAGATCTCGTGCGTCTTGTTTATGAAGCTCATTCTGAGTTGCGCAAGGCAGTGCAATGTCACATGTTACACGCCAAGGTGTTTCACCTTTATGGAATGTAGCACCCGGGAATTTATCTACATATTCACTAATTCGACCGCGTCTAACATTCTTAAGATCAAATACAAACTTCAATTTCTCTTCATCAATACCATTGGGATCATGAATATAACCGGATGAATCAGACAATGTCAGAACCTTAACACCAAGATGAAGACATTTTTCAGCTGCAAATTGAGCTACATTTCCAGAACCGGATATAACGGCAGTCTTACCTTCAATTTTATCACCTTTGGTCTCCAGCATTTTTTGGGCAAAATATACAGTCCCATAACCTGTGGCTTCGGGACGAATCAATGATCCTCCCCAAGACAATCCTTTACCGGTCAGTACTCCTGTAAACTCATTTCTGAGTTTTTTATACATACCGAATAAGAAACCTATCTCACGGCCTCCCACACCGATATCACCAGCAGGAACATCCGTATTTGAACCAATATGTCTGAATAACTCGCTCATGAAAGCATGGCAAAAACGCATGATTTCATTATCGCTCTTACCTTTTGGATCAAAATCACTTCCTCCTTTTCCACCTCCCATTGGTAAAGTGGTCAAACTGTTTTTGAAGACCTGCTCAAAAGCAAGGAATTTTAGAATACTCAAATTAACTGTCGGGTGAAAGCGCAAACCGCCTTTATAAGGTCCAATTGCCGAATTCATCTGAACTCGATAACCACGGTTTACCTGAATCTCACCTGAGTCATCGACCCAACATACCCGAAATGACATGACACGCTCAGGCTCCACCATGCGTAAAAGTAAATTTTTACCATGATAAATTTCGTGTTTAACAATGTATGGAAGTACGGTTTCTGCAACCTCTTCAACGGCTTGAAGGAACTCAGGTTCGTTTCCATTACGAACTTTGACTAGCTCCATAAACTCTTGAACTGTGCTATTCATTAATTTGTAATTTTATGGATTTAACAAAATAGGCGTGAAATTAGAGCACAAAGATACAGTATATTTAACAAATTGCCTTTATTTTTTTCAATTTCACAATAGTCTGTGAATAATAAATCCTTAGTTTTAATGTTATATGTTAAAGCACAAGTTAAATGCATTTTATCGGATTTATTTGTTGTTTTATCGATATTTTTTATATTTGTCCACCTAAAGCTCTGACATCGTTAGTATAAGCTATGCACAAATTGAAACTTATACCTATTATAACCCTACTTTTGTTTTCTTCGTTTCAAGGATTCTCTCAGTTGGGATTTTCACATGAAATAGGCGTTATCGCCGGACCTGTTCAGTTCAGGTCGGATTATGGAAGTCGTAACAATGAGGAAACCAATTTTGGAAACTCAGGAATTGGAATTGGAATCGTTCATTATATCAACTTTTCCTACAGGGCAGATTGTAACTGTTATACAACAGACACCTATTTTAATGATCACTTCAAATTAAGAAGTGAGATTTCCTGGAATAAAACAAAATTAGATCATTTTGGGGAGTGGGTAGCTCCAGATAAGGTTAGTCCAAATGCTGACCGACTGCGGGCACACAGTGGTGAGGCCAATAATTTTGACATTGGTATGCAAATAGAATATTTCCCAAAAAGTATTCGATCTTTCCAGGCATTTGCGTACAAATTTGCGCCATTTGTAAGTTTAGGGGTGCATTATACTGCTTATAGTCCGAAGGCCGCAACTACCTATGGCGATCAGGACATACTAAATGCCGATAACTTTTATTCATATTGGGAACCCGGTTCGGTAGACCCTCAAAATGGCTCGGCTTTTTCTATGGTTACCAGTGTAGGTGTCAGATACAAGCTTACCGTGCTTTCCGACCTGATGCTTGATCTGAGATGGCAGCTGTATTTTGACGATTGGATTGATGGCTTTAATCACCAATTGAGATATAACAAGTACAACGACTGGCTGGTCTGGTTGAACTTTGGTTACATCTATTATCTCGATTAGATAGTTTCCTTATCCGATAGCTTGTTTTAGATCGGCGATGAGATCTTCATGGTCCTCTATCCCAACGCTCAATCTTATTAAAGAATCAACAACTCCAGACTTCTCTCTTTCATCCTTCGGAATACTTGCATGAGTCATACTGGCAGGATGACCGGCAAGACTCTCAACGCCTCCCAGAGATTCGGCCAGGGTGAATATCTTAAGTCGTTCAACGATACGAATGGCTTCTTTATAATCGTTTCCCTTGGTGACAAACGAAAGCATTCCACCGAAATCAGACATCTGTGCTTTGGCCACTTCATGATTTGGATGGTATTCAAATCCGGGCCAATAAACCCTTTCTATTTTATCCTGCTGTTCCAAAAAGCGAGCCACGGCCTTTGCATTATCACAATGCCTTTCCATACGAACGGCCAGGGTTTTTATACCTCTTAAGGTCAGAAAGCTATCATTGGGGCCGCAAACGGCACCACTTGCATTCTGGATAAAATATAGTTGTTCGGCTAACTTTTCATCATTAACAACAATGGCTCCCATAATGACATCACTATGGCCACCAAGGTATTTCGTAGCAGAATGCATAACTATATCGGCTCCCAAATCCAATGGCCGCTGTAAATAAGGCGTAGCAAATGTATTGTCAACAGCCAACAAAATATCATGACGATGCGCCAAATCAGATATTGCTTTAATATCGATGATATTCATCATCGGATTGGTTGGAGTTTCTACCCAGATCAGTTTTGTATTATCAGTAATAAGGGATTCAACCGTTGCTGAATCACCCATTCCAGTAAACTTAAATTTTACACCGAATTTTTCAAATACTTTGGTAAACAACCTGTAGGTGCCTCCATAAAGATCATTGGTTGAGATCACCTCATCTCCGGGTTTCAATGTTTTTATGATAGCATCAATAGCGGCCATTCCCGATGCAAAGGCCAAACCGTATTGACCATTTTCAATGCTGGCGAATGATTTTTCAAGTGCCCGTCTTGTTGGATTATGAGTCCGTGAATATTCAAATCCCTTATGGCCGCCGGGAGTGGACTGTGCATAGGTTGATGTCTGATATATTGGGGGCATTACGGCTCCATATGCTGGATCGTGTTCCTGGCCACCATGAATGGCCTTAGTATTGAATTTCATCGGCTTATATATTGGTGCAACAAATTTAGCTTATAATTCGTTCTATTCAAATGCAAAACAATATCTTTAATCGAACATTTATAGCCCTTAATATGAATCGGCTTTTTGGTTTATTTCTTGTTTTTATCTTTTTTACATCCTGTGTCCAGGAAGAGGTCGTGACCTTCACATCGGTTTCCAAAATTCATGAAGAAAATGCGAGTATTGAAATAAATATCCCTGTTGCCCAAGGGGAAACTGTGTTAAGCAAATCGATAAACAAAACTATTAACGA